>JAOZSM010000160.1 GCA_029939675.1 Fidelibacterota bacterium | reverse complement strand
AATGGCTGAGTCGCGAAGATTTGATCAAGCATTTTGTATCCGCCGAATTCAATCGGTTTTTGGATTACTATAAAAATGCCAAAGATATCAATGTTTCAGCCAGCCCTAAACAGAAAGAGAAAAAGAGTCGGAATGAGAGACGCAAGACCTTGTTTGCCCGCTTGTTTATCAATGTAGGTTCGGTTAACGGTTTAAATCCTGCGCGTCTCATCGGCCTGATCAATCAGGCCCTTGATTCTGGAGATGCTACTGTTGGCAGTATTGAGGTGATGAAAAAGTTTGCTTTTTTTGAGATTGATGCTTCAGTTGAAGTAAAACTGATAGATGCTTTGAATAAGATGACCTTTGAAGGGGTTTCTTTAACTGTAGAAGCCTCTCAGGCCAAACCACCAGGAGCTGCAAAAGCAAATGAGTGGCCACCCAAGAAAAGAGGCTATCCAAAACGAAGTGGCAGAGATGGTGATCGTAAAAGACGTGGTAGTAGTGGGGGTCGTCGTAACCGGAATAAATAAATAAAACGGTTAAGTCTTCCAGATGAAGTGTTGTGTAGTGAGACTCTGTCTGGGTGATTAGTTAAGGCAATATGGATGCTAAAAAATAATACTGCAGCTTCCCGGACGGCGATCATTGCCAGTTCGAATATTAAAGAAACTCTGGATACTTATCCGGAATTAAAACAAGTTCTGATTGATTTATCTCCCAAGTTTAAGCGGATGCAGAATGCTGCTGTTTACAATACACTGGCTCGGTTTGCCAACTTTAATGATGCTGCAAAAATAACAGACATCTCGGTTTGTGAAATACTACACACCATAAATAGACACCTGGGAACTGAGGATATGTTATCAAAGGATATGCCTCAGTGTATTAAGGTTGAGCCCTTTGATGTAAAAACTAACAGTGTCGCCATCTCGTGGAATGAAAACGCACAACGCTATGTTTATCAAGAGCGAACCATGAGTAAGTTGATGCAAAAAGTAATTCAGTTGGAACCACAGCAAAGTATGGTGATTATATCAGTGGCCCTGCCCAATGAATTACTGAAAGTGGCTCACGGTTTAGGTTATAGTTTTAATTTAGAGGATCGTCGTGAGTACCGTATTTCAATCTTCAATTCTTTACCAGGGAAAACAGGAACATCCTGGCATACTCAAAAGGACGACTTTGAAATTCTGGATGCAAGGTCACTGGATGAGAATCCCTTTGATGCCATTTTGAAGAAAGCCAAAACAATTAGGTCTGATCAAGGATTTGTGTTGATCCAGAAGTTTGAACCATTACCTATGATTAACATGCTGGTTGAGATGGGTTTCGAATATATATCAGAGCAAACCGCTGAAGATGAATATCGGATTTATTTTCATAAAACAGTCCACTTAGAGCGTTGAAGACAGATTTATCTAAAAACAAGTTATAATTCCATGATGAACTGTAAATGGGATAATGCCAGTTGTACTTCCAATCTGCGGTAAACAGACCCACCCCTAACCCCTCCGAGGAGGGGGCTTGGCTCGCCTTTTGGCTCACTTATATTGACCCTATACTGCAGTTATGAGGTGAAATTGGTATTAGTTCACCTTTCGGCTCACTTATGATATGGGCTAATCTGTAATTGGATGGTTGTTTTGTAAAGCATAAAATCAAGGTGTAACAGTGGATGGAGATCAGAGTTGCAGGGTTCAGGTGAGGGGGAATTCCTGACTGATAATTTTAGCTGCAGCTCCCAGTCTTACTTCAACAAACTGCTTCAATTTATCAGAAAGGATACCAACAGTATCCAAGGACAGGGTTAGAAATTCCGCCAGTTCCTGATCAGTATATACTACAGTAGATAGACCAGAGTCGACCAGGTCGATAGCTTCGGCTAGTATGTCGTACTTGGGGCCATGGGCGCAGGGTACATTGTAAATAGCAGACTCTGTCACTGAATGAACCCCTGTGGAAAACCCGGCACCAATGAACGCTAATTTGGCATACTTATAGAGGTCAGCAAGTTGGCCAACACTGTTCCAAATGATGACAGATTCCTGATTGTATTGGTCAAGTTCGGATTTGCGAATGGACTTATATTTATGCCGATAAAGAGCAACCTCCCAAGGTATCAGGTCTCGTTCTGCTGTTTCGTGGGGGACAATTATGTGTAGGTAAGCGTTGCTGGGCTGGGCCTTAGGTATTGCACTGGTAATAATATCCAGATCAGAGGCGCCTACAGAGCCGTATACTATGACCCGACGGTCAGATATGATATCTGATGATATTATTTCTGAATCATTGGTTCTCGCCCGCTCGTTAACTTGATCGAACCGCGAGTCACCCACGACATCAATCGGTCCAGAATATAGCTCCTGAAGCAGAGATTTTAGAGAATTAGAGCCTGTATACATATGGTCAATGAATTGGAATGGGCCACGATTGGCTTGCTTGAACACGGGTTTCAATCTGTTAGAGTTCTGGTAAAGGTTGGCATTGATCAAAATATTACGGATACCATTTCGATGTAGAGCAAATTGCAGATTGGGCCAGATGTCATGACGTGTATTGATCATGATTGAGGGTGATAATGCTCTTATAAAGCGATTGACGCGAGGGTAGAGATCCCAGGGCAGAAAGCAGACACCATCAAATCTAGGGTCATGAGATGCTTTATAGTAGATAGTGGTAGAAGTAAAGGTCTGAAAAATGTAAACATCAAACTTACGAATTCTAGATAGAACCGGTTTTATCTGTTCAAACTCACCAGCAGAAGCTGCATGAAGCCAAACGACCGGTTTTGGATTAAGTTTTACTTTAGCATTAAAAAGATCAAGGACTCTTTTAAGGTCTTTTTGGCCAGCTAGACTGCCACCAAGTTTTTCATTGAAAAAGGCCAGTATCCAGGCAAAAGGTAAAACTACAATCAATAACAGGTTGTAAAAGAGATAAAAGAAAAAAGTCATTGGTCCCGAGCGGCCAGAATGAGATCTGCAAATTCACGGAACGCACCATCACCACCGACCCGATCCAAAAGGATATCTGGCTTCAATATATGAAAAGCTGGGGTGCTGGCAGGTGAGGCTGTTAGTCCAGCAACCTGCATAACGGCGTAATCATTTATATCATCACCAATATATGCAACCTGATCTGGCTGTAAGTCATACTTGTCAAGTAGGCTTTCGAGAACTTTTAGTTTATCCTTAACTCCAAGGAAAACATCTTCCAATTTTAGCTTTTTTGCTCGTGCAGCAACCGGAGCAGAGTTTTCACCGGTTACAATAGCTGTGGGAATTCCTACTTTGTGCAAAAGGTAGGTCGCCATGCCATCATAAGTGCTAAAGGCCTTCATGACTTCACCATCAGCGGTGTAGTACATTTTAGCATCAGTCCAGACCCCATCGATGTCGGTCACCACTAATTTGATTTTCCGTGCTTTTTCTTTAAGTGCTAGTGAGATCATAATCATCAAACCTATATCGTTTAATTAATATCCTGGATTACCAGTTAATATCTTCATCCTTTAAAACCACATCAGCTGGTAGAGTATGCTTTACGCTTTTGCCAATTAGGTCATTCATGCGAGTGGGAGAGATACCGTTCCCGGGACCCTTGGTGGTTAACATATCCCGGCTGAGAACAGTACCGGCAGAAATTTCAGAAATTGAAACAACACTCTTTGCCAACTTTTTAAAAATAGGTAGCTCGGATTTCTGAACTTGCTTAGTTCCAATTCCGTGAGCAGCCTCGATATGCCGAATATCCCTGACCATTTTTCCAAAACCACCGGGCTCCAATGAGGCTGCATGATCGCCACCTTTCATAGTGCGATCAAGTGTAAAATGGCGTTCTACAATCTTGGCTCCCAAAGCAACTGCAGCCTCGGTGATGGCAATCCCAAGTTCGTGACCAGAATAACCAATAACCGAAGCAGGGAAGGCTTGCCGGAAAGTATTGATGACTTCCAGGTTAATTTCTTCAAAAGCAGATGGGTAGGTAGAGGTACACTGTAGAATCGCAATTTCAGAATTAAGGGGCGACACGGCATCAAAAGCAGTTTGGACCATCTCCATGTCAGCCATACCCGTGGAGAGTATCATGGGTTTGCCTTTGCCGGCTGTGTGAACCAGCAGGGGTAGATTGGTGAGGTCTGCTGAAGCCATCTTGAAGAAAGGAACACCCAGTTCATCCAGGAAATCGATACTTTCTTCATCCCACCCAGAGGCGATAAAGTCGACATTTTGTTCTTTAGCATGAGCAAACAATGTATGATAATCTTGCTCAGACAGTTCTAAAGCACGCTTATGTTCACCATAGGTTTTACCAAAAGAGTTGCGGTTTTCATAGGGCATTTCCAGCCCCTCCTGGGTGAGAATCCTTTTGATACTGCGCTTTTGAAATTTAACTCCGTCAGCACCTGCGCTAGCAGCTTCATTAATCAGTTTTTTTGCTATTTCAACTTCACCCTGATGGTTGATGCCTATTTCGGCGATGACGTATACTGGTTGACCAGCGCCTGTTTTTTTAGTACCCAATTGTATTGTTGACAAATCTGCCTCGCTTAGCGTGTTGAATCAGTTAATATGTTCTTTGTCCAAAATAGTAAAGATATTCCGATCTGCTGTAAGAAAAATGCTAATCAGCTTTTGCTGCAATATTTTCCAACAACTTAAAATCTAGTTCCGTATCGATTTCCAGGCTGTATTCCTCAGGAAACACAGTGTATCCAATGCGGCCACCGAGACGATTATTTGTCATAGAAAAATGCTTCCGGGTAAAAATATAGAGCGACCCGTTTTCAACATGGCGAATATCTGCCTCAGTCATGTCCTGACGTCGGGGACGGTTTAAATAATCATATTCTGCCTGGGCAATCGGACCATCCACCTTCCAGAAAAACCGATGGGTGGGTGAGATGCTGAGGAGTGAATCAAACCCTTGATCCTGAAAATGCTGCAGTGCTTTATCCAGCGATCCCTGTGGACGCAATGGGCTGGTGGCTTGCAATAGAACTATGATATCCGGGGAGCGATTATGTTTCTGCCACCATTGGACGGCATGTACAATTGCCGATTCTGTTGTGGCATTATCAGTGGCGAATTTTGCAGGACGAGGAATAATCTCGGCTCCCGCCTGTTGTGATATTTCCGCAATATGGTCATCATCCGTAGAGACAAAAACACCGGTTACCAGGCTGGCAGACAGGGCATACTGAATCGAATGAGTGATGAGCGGTTCACCAAGAAAAGGTCGGATGTTTTTTTGGGGGACACCCTTGGAGCCACCCCGGGCAGGTATAATGCAATAAATATTCATGGTGCAATATAGAAGATATGCTGCGTTTCATAGACCACAATTTGGGTTCTGTGGGTTATGTAAAATTCACACTCAGTGTCCAGTTTATACAGAAACCACGGATTACACAGATTTCACGGACAGTTAGTAAAAAAACATTTCTGTACCAAAAGGTTTTGATATGCAATTGACACGCATCGTTCAAGGGGATGCCATTCTGGCTCCGGTATTCTGCTTTCTGAATTCTGATATTCAATTATGTTCAAAGCTATGCGACGCTACGTATATATCATTTTAGTGTTGGGCCTGCTGGGGGTGAGCTTCGGGGCTCCACTAGCTCGATTTGTGCCTGGTTTGGCTGCCTTAACCATTGCCTTCTGGCGGATGGCTGGTGCCTCCATGCTGCTCTGGGCTCATGCACCTCTAAAGCCCCAGGGACCGCTCAATCAAAAGCATATGACACCGGTGATTATTGCAGGTGTTTTTCTGGCTCTGCATTTCACCTTTTTCTATTCAGCCGTCAAGTTGGTACCTATAGCCAACGCAACCCTATTTGCAACATTGGCTCCCGTTTTCACCTTGATCTATGAGCGTTTCATTTTGAAACGAAAATTGCCCATCGGTGCGTTGATTGGTCTGTGGTTAGCGATCGGTGGTGCGGTATTGGTCCAGGTATCTGCTTTGAAATTTGGATCAGAAGAAGTCCTCGGAAACCTCATGGCTTTAGCAAGCTCGGTGTTTATGTCAGTTGTATTGATCATAGCAGAACGCATGCGGAATACAAATACGACCATCCAATATACGCGTTGGGTCTATCTCTTTGCTGCACTAGCTCTGGGACTGATTGGACTGATCTCGGGAATTGATCTCAGGTTTACCTTACCTGATGCAAAATGGATTCTGGCTCTGGTTATCTTGCCAACCCTGATTGGTCACAATAGCATGAGCTATGCGGTAAAGTATCTCAGACCAACCATTGTTGGATCCATGCCGTTTGGAGAACCAATTCTGGCAACGATTTTAGCCTGGCTTTTATTTGGAGAGGTAGTTGGATTATCAGTTGTGATCGGAGGCGGAGTTACCCTGGCTGGCCTGACTATTCTGACTCTGAAACGGGAAAAGCTTAAACGCTAAGTTTTTTGATTTTGCGGGTGCTGATCAGCTCCTCAATAAATTCCTTTTCTGCGTTAACATTATGTTTACCCGCTTTTCTTAAAACACCTTTAGCCTTGAGCCACTGCTTAACCGGGTGGTCAAAATAATGAGATGTGGATCCCACGAAAAAATCAAAACCATGCAGGGTCAAATCCATCCCAAGCAGATAAAAGTAAAAAATGCTAAAAAAGCCTGTGGTTGGTCGGTCAATGCCACTCAGGTCTTCCATTTTCTGCATGATATCCAAAGGTAACATGGAATATTTTTTTGTGCCAAGACGTCGCTGAATGCGATCGTGAATAGCATTACCCTTGTGCTTCAGAACTGCTGGCGGAATCATTACCAAAACATTTCCAGGAATATCAGACCGCTTCTTGAGGCCCTGGTTTGCACCATTTACCCAAAGATCTGTTCTGGAGCCAACCTGAGCTTCCATATTAATAGTGACATAATTATTGATGCGAATGATCAGGTCAAAATCATCTATTTGTGGACCTAGATCGTGTTTTGCAGCACTGGGGCCATTACC
>JAOZSM010000024.1 GCA_029939675.1 Fidelibacterota bacterium | reverse complement strand
GAAATCTAGGTGGCGGGGGATTTATGATGATTCAGATGGCCGATGGGCGTAAAGTCGCCTTGGATTATCGTGAAATGGCACCCGGTGCAGCCCACCGGGATATGTTTCTGGACGACAGCGGTAAGGTTGCCAAGGGAAAGAGTATCCGTGGCGGACTGGCTGTTGGTGTTCCCGGAACTGTTGCCGGTATGCAGCTGGCCTTAGATAAATATGGAACTCTTTCTAGAAAAACAGTGCTGAAACCAGCTATCAAACTTGCTAAGAAAGGTTTTAGGGTACCCTATGACCTGGCTTATTCATTTGGTTGGTTGAATCAAGCAGCAGAGGGCTTCACTGAAACCCGGCGCATCTTTTGCCGAAATGGTGATCTCTATCTGCCTGGTGATCTATTCAAGCAGCCTGATCTAGCAAAAACCCTTAAATTGATCCAAAAAAAGGGTAACGCCGGCTTTTATGAAGGTTCGATTGCCCAGGCTCTGGTAAAAAGCAGTTCTGCTCACGGTGGGATTTTCAGTTTAACTGATCTAAAAAACTATAAACCAATCATTAGAGAGCCTGCCACTGGCAGTTACCGGGGATTTGACATTCTTTCCATGCCGCCACCCAGCTCAGGGGGAATTGCCTTAGTTTCCATGTTGAATATGTTAGAACAGATGACATTTGATTCTATCGGCTGGCATTCGGCAGAGCATATTCATCTCCTGGCAGAAGTGGAGAAAAGGGCCTATGCTGATCGAAGCGTTTGGCTGGGCGATCCTGATTTTTACGCGGTTCCTCAGGAAAAACTTTTATCAAAAGCCTATGCACACCTCCGCATGCAAGATTATAACGGTCTATCAGCTACGCCAAGTGATTCTATTTATCCCTTGAATGATAGCGACTTAGCAAATATTTCAATCGCTGGACATGAAAGCGAGGAAACCACTCACTTTTCGGTAGTGGATCAATGGGGCAATGCGGTGAGTGTAACCACAACTCTGAATTGGTCTTTTGGATCTTACGTCACTGTTGAGGGCTTTGGTTTCCTCTTGAATAATGAGATGGATGATTTTAGCTCAAAGCCAGGTACGCCTAACTCCTTTGGTTTAATTGGCAACGAAGCCAATGCTATAGCGTCGGGAAAGCGGATGCTCTCCAGCATGACACCCACTATTGTGAGTAAGGATGGTCAAGTAGTTCTGGTGCTTGGAGCTCCAGGCGGATCAACTATTATTACGACAGTCCTACAGGTAATCAATAATTTAATTGACTTTGGAATGCCGCTCCAGGATGCTGTCAATGCACCGCGCTTTCATCATCAGTGGCGTCCAGATGTGATTCAGTATGGTCCACGTTCTATTAGCGCTGACACCGCTGCATTACTCAAGCAGATGGGCTATGAGCTTAAACCACGCTCAGCATATGGTGAAGTAAATGCCATATCCAGAGATAATATCTTTGGCGGTTGGGTGGGAGCCCCGGATTACCGCATAGCATCTCACGGTGCTGCGTATTAGTGCCATTTATATCAAAAAAAGAATAAGCAGGAAAAGTTGAACAAATAAAAAATTATACCGTTGAAACCGTATTGCCGTTTTAATATGAACGGTAATAGATCAGGAGAATAAACGTTGAGTAAAAAAGAAAAACAGGCCTTAAAATCAAAGAGCGGCAGTGCCTTCCGCGGTCTGCTTCACATCGTCGTATCAGTATTGATCCTCAGAGCGACTGTTATTGAAGCCTATAATGTGCCGACTGGATCCATGGAAACCACTATTCGTATTGGTGACTTTATTCTGGGTAACAAGTTTATCTATGGCATAAGGACCCCGGATTGGATTGGAATTCCCTGGACTAACTTCGGATTTTCTGTGCCTTATTATCGATTACCCGGTTTTGAACAACCCAAAACAGGTGATGTAGTAATATTTCGGTATCCCAATGATCGCTGGCCAGCCAGCCAGATCGGACCGTTGGACCCCAGTCTGAATTACATCAAGCGTTGTATTGCCGGTCCTGGACAAATCCTGGAGATCAAAGAAAAGGATATCTTTATCGATGGTGTCCTATTTCCCCTTCCTGAACATGGACGGGCTTCAAAACTTAATTTATACGATGAGGAATATGAGGAACGTATGATCTTTCCCCGCGGTATGGGCAACCGGGACTATTTTGGGCCGCTTTACATTCCTGCAGCAGGGGATACCCTTGATTTCAGTCGCGATAATCTTGATCAGGCCGTCAACGTCATTTCTTTAGAAGGTCATGAAGTCAGACCAGGGATTGGTGGCACCCTTAAAATTGATGGTGTCTCTGCTGACCAGTATGTGTGTGAGCAAAACCACTATTTTATGATGGGGGACAATCGTGACAATTCACATGATAGTCGGTACTGGGGGTTGGTGCCTGAGACTAATATCATTGGAGAGGCGATCCTCACTTATCTGAGTTGGGAGCAGACTGAACCAAACCTTCTTAAGCGACTCTTCAAAATTCGCCCAGGTCGGATGTTTCGGTTGATTAACTGACCACCAAAAGTATTATTAATCAATAAGAGCGAGGATTTTTATCCTCGCTTTTTTTTCGTCATCCCGAGCGGAGTCGAGGGACAGCAATTTATTAATCATGAATCTTTATCCCTCGACGAGCCTGTCCTGAGCGAAATCGAAGGGCTCGGGATGACGGCCTGCAGCATTTCCCTAAGAATTGAATATCTCACATATTATCAATTTCCACTCTTCCATATTGGCATACTCCACATTATAATAGCGCGTTCTTTGCGATAAAGTATTCAAGTATTTAAGTAATATTTCTAACTCACTGAGGCACAATGACTTCCCAAGAAATACGCAAGCAGTTTATTCAATATTTTAAAGACCGTAACCATAAATTTGTACGCAGTGCCGGTGTGGTTCCGTTTGATGATCCGACTTTACTTTTTACCAATGCTGGCATGAACCAGTTCAAGGGTATCTTTTTGGGAACTGAAACGGCCAAACATCCTCGCGCAGTGAACTCACAGAAGTGTATCAGGGTTAGTGGCAAGCACAATGACCTGGAAGAAGTTGGACGGGATACCTATCACCACACCTTCTTTGAGATGTTGGGCAACTGGAGTTTTGGCGATTACTATAAGGAAGACGCCATTAAAATGGCCTGGGATCTCTTTACCAATGTCTGGCAGATTCCCAAAGACAAACTCTACGCCACTGTCTATAAAGATGATGATGAAGCATTTGAGCTGTGGGAAAATGTCACAGATATACCTAAAGCCAATATTCTGCGGTTCGGGGATAAAGATAATTTCTGGGAAATGGGTGAGACTGGTCCCTGTGGCCCTTGTTCCGAAATACATGTTGATGTCGGTGGTGATCCTGCCATTGATGGTTCCCATCCTGAGTTGGGAGTCAATACTGACAGTCCCCGTTTTATGGAGCTCTGGAATCTAGTATTTATTCAATACTTCAGAGAAGCAGATGGAACTTTGACAGAACTTCCCAATAAACACGTTGATACTGGTGCTGGACTTGAAAGAATTGTAGCTTTCCTCCAGGGCAAAAATAGCAATTACGATACCGACCTCTTTACGCCTATTCTAGATGAGATCAGCGCCTTAAGTGGCGAACAATATGATTCTGGTCCTGCAGGAATGGCTCATCGAGTTATCGCTGACCATGTACGGATGTTAACGTTTTCAATTTCAGATGGGGCACTGCCCTCAAATGATGGCCGAGGATATGTGCTGCGCCGTATTCTGCGTCGGGCAGCCCGGTATGGCCGTAATCTGGGCATGAATGAAGCCTTTATCTATAAACTGGTGCCAACAGTAGTAGCAGTTATGGGATCCGCCTATCCTGAATTACATGAACGTGTTGCATATATTCAGAAGGTGATCAAATCTGAGGAAGATTCCTTTAGTCAAACCCTTGACCGTGGTTTACTCATATTTGCTAGTATTGTCAAAGAAACACTGGCCAACGACATCAAAACAATCTCTGGTGAAAACGTTTTTAAATTATACGATACCTTTGGTTTTCCAGTCGATCTAACCAGTCTTATGGCCGAGGAAGAAGGACTTGAGGTGGATGTTGCTGGTTTCGAAGCCCTTATGGCTGCTCAGCGCTCTAAAGCACGGGAGGCTACCCAGTTTAAGCAAACAGCCACAAAAGGGGCTGAATGGCGTGTTTTGGTAGCTGGAAGCCACTCTGAGTTTCAGGGCTACACCCATCAGCGTCTGGATACTGCGATTGCTCAAGTTATGGAAGTTGACAATAATATGCTGGTGTTGCTTACTCAGACACCATTCTATCCTGAAAGTGGTGGACAGGTTGGCGATACAGGGAAACTATTCAATGCCAAAATGGAATTAGCTGTTCTGGATACCCGCAAAGAGGGTGATTCAATTATTCATACAACTCAGCTGGTATCTGGTGCATTCAATACTGATCCCATTATTGCTGAGATAAATACTTCACGCCGCAGTGATATTATCCGCAACCATAGCGCAACACACTTGTTGAATGCCGCTTTGCGTACAGTGTTGGGTGATCATGTTAAACAGGCCGGATCGTTGGTCAATGAAAGTCATTTGCGGTTTGATTTTAACCATTTTGATAAGATGACCCGTAACGAGCTGACTCTCGTCGAAAAGATGGTTAATGCAGAAATTCGAAAAAATATAACTTCAACTATTCGCAGCATGAGTTTTGATGAAGCCAAAGCAGAAGGTGCTTTAGCCTTTTTTGGTGAGAAATATGGTGATGAAGTCAGAACTGTAAAATTTGGTGAATACAGTCACGAACTGTGTGGAGGTATTCATGTTGCTGCTACCGGCGATATCGGCTATTTCAGAATTGAATCTGAATCAGCTATTGCTGCCGGAGTCCGGCGGATCGAAGCCATCACTGGAATTAGTGCTGAATCAAAAGCCAGGCAGGAACGGGCTGTCATTGACGAACTGCGACACCTGCTCACTACGGATGTTGATGATCTTGCCGCTAGAGTTCAGAATCTCATCGATGATAGAAAGAATTTAGAAAAGCAGGTAAAGAATCTAACCTTTGATCAGGCTGCCTCCGGGTTAACTAAAATTGTTGAAAAAGCTCAGCTAATTAACGGTGTAAAGGTCTTAAGTGAAATAGTCTATGTCCCTGACACTGAGGCGCTTAAAGATCTTGGAGCAGAGTTAATTAGTCTGATGCAGAGTGGCGTTGGTGTATTAGGAACTGTAATTGAAGCAGCGCCCTATCTGGTCTGCGTCGTTTCAGAAGATGTGATTGCCAAGCATAAAATTAAAGCAGGAAACATTGTCCGGGAACTTGGCAAACAACTTGGTGGAGGTGGAGGTGGTAAGCCGCAGATGGCCACTGCCGGGGGTAAAGATGCTGGAGCGTTGAATAAAGTTATTTCAAGTGTTTATGACATGATTGGAGCACTCTTAGGATGAAAACTAAGTTGATTATTGAAAAATCGATCAAGGGACACATGGGCACATCAATTCCAAAGCTGGATGTACCTGAGCAGACTTTGAATACCATTATTCCTGAGCAATTTCTACGAACTGATACACCAAATCTACCTGAAGTATCAGAGCCTGAAGTGGTTCGACATTACGTAGATCTCTCTACTAAGAATCACCATGTTGATAAGGACCTGTATCCTCTGGGCTCCTGTACCATGAAGTACAATCCTAAAATCAATGATTGGACCGCCTCAGCAGTGGCAGGTGTACATCCTTATCAGCCAGAAGAACTCAGCCAGGGAATTCTCGGTGTCTACTATGACCTCGAGCAACAACTTTGTGCCATCACCGGGATGAAAGGCTTTACTTTACAGCCAGCAGCAGGGTCCCAAGGTGAATTAGTGGGTGTCTTGCTCATGCGTAAGTATCACGAACTCAAGGGCAATGATCACAAAAAGATCATGCTGATTCCGGATGCAGCTCATGGCACTAATCCAGCCTCCGTAGCTATGGCTGGGTATCAGGTAGTTGAAGTAAAAAGTAACTCTAAAGGTTTGGTTGATCTGGTTGATTTCAAATCCAAGATTAATGACCGCGTTGCTGGCTTTATGCTTACCAATCCCAATACACTGGGACTATTCGAAGAAAATATCTCCCAATTAGCTGAACTTATTCATGGAATTGACGGTTTGATGTATATGGATGGGGCAAATATGAATGCCATGCTGGGCATTGCACGTCCGGGTGATTTGGGATTCGATATTACTCATCTAAACCTGCATAAGACCTTTTCCACCCCCCATGGTGGTGGTGGACCGGGGTCAGGACCAATTGGTGTAACCGATAAGTTGTTGGCATATTTACCAAGACCACGCGTTGAAATTCTTGGTGGTAGCTATCATTTAAACTATGATTTCCCCAATAGTATTGGGCGCGTACATGGTTTCTATGGAAATTTCGGAATTATGATTAGAGCATGGACATATATCAGAATGTTAGGTCCTGATGGACTTAGAAACATCTCCAAAGTAGCCATCACCAATGCGAATTACCTCATGCATAAACTCAAAGATGTATTTGAATTGGCCTATGATCGGACTTGTATGCACGAATTTGTACTTTCTGCTCAAGCTCAAAAGGAAAAAGGGGTTAGTGCGTTGCAAATCGCCAAGCGTTTGCTGGATTATGGATTTCATTCCCCGACCATGTATTTTCCGCTGATTGTGAAAGAAGCGCTCATGATTGAACCTACTGAAAGTGAAAACAAGGAAACGATGGACCGCTTTATTGAAGTAATGAAAAAGATCGCTGAGGAAGTTGACTCAAACCCCGAACTCCTGCTAAATGCTCCCCATAATACACCTGTTGGTCGGGTTGATGAGACCTACGCCAACCGTAATCTGAATGTTCGCTGGTAATGGCATTTAGTTATCTGAACAAACGGCTGCACTGTGATGGTGTAGACCTTGAGACAATTGCACAAAAATATGGTACCCCCACCTACGTATATTCAGAATCAATCTTGAGGCGCAATGTTCAGGTTCTGAAAGAGGCCTTCATTGATCGTGGTTTTAAGGTCTCCTATGCTATGAAAGCCAACTCAAATCCGGCAATATTAAAATTGTTTCGTGATTATGGCTTAGGTGTTGATATTGTTTCTGCTGGCGAATATAAAATGGCTGAGCGGGTCGGTTTCACGGGCCCAGAAATTAACTTCGCAGGTGTAGGGAAGACGATTGCAGAACTTGATCTGGCTCTTGAATCTGAGATTGGTCATTTCAATGTAGAGAGTCGCTTTGAGCTTGATCTACTTGAATCACGAGCCGCTGTGCTTGATAAACGCGCCCGCGTTCTTTTGCGGTTAAACCCAGATATTGACCCCCAAACTCATCCCCATATTTCCACGGGACTCAAGCGCAGTAAATTTGGGATGGGGTCTGAAAAAGTATTTCATATTCTCACCCATAGTTCGGAATATCCCCACATCATATTTAAAGGTATTCATTGCCATATTGGCTCCCAAATTGTAAACCCGCAACCTTTCTATGATCTCATTGATTATTTGAGTTTGTTCACTGGCAGACTCCATTCAGTTGGCGTAGACATCCAACATCTTGATTTGGGTGGTGGATTTGGAGTGAACTATGAGGAGCCATTTGAAGATATCTTAACGACAACTCCTTACCTGGAAACGTTCGCAGAGATTGCTAATAAAAAATTAAATCAGTTTCAACTTCATATTCAGCCAGGTCGGGTACTGGTGGCCAATAGTGCTGTACTCTTGTCCAGAGTTCTGGGCATTAAGCACAACGGAGATCAGCATTTTGTTGTTATCGATGGTGCTACCACCGATATAGTCCGTCCAGCCCTTTATAATGCATATCACAAAGTTAGCGCACACCAAGAAAGCCAAAATTCAAAGATTGGTGATGTCGTAGGTCCAGTCTGTGAAAGCTCTGATGCACTGGCTCGGCAGAGAGAACTGCCGGATTTTAAAAGTGGAGATCTCCTGACCATCGCTTCTGCCGGAGCATATGCCAGTTCCATGGGCTCTACCTACAATCTTCGTCCTTTGAGTCCTGAAGTAATGATTTTAAAGGAAGGGACAGCAAAATTGATCAGACGGCGTCAAAGTTTTGATGAAATGGTTGGCTTGTATGTTTAAGGTTTTAAAAATATGGATGACCCAGATTTGACGGCTTCGCAAAAAGTATCTACAGAACATGAATATCACCTTAACATAAATAAATATAGCCCTTTATATGAATATTGACTATGTTCTTAATTATAACACTTTGCCTGCCTGCGCGAAGACCGACTTCGGCAAAGGCAAGCACCTCTGCGTTCTCTGCCTGCCGGGCGAAGCTCGAAGAGCGCAGACTGGCGAGAGGCCCTTTTTGCGGGACCGTTAAATTCTAAAGAAATAATATCAGGAGAACACATGAAGAAGATCATTAATACCGACAAAGCACCAGCTGCATTGGGACCTTATAGCCAGGCAGTTGAAATTAACGGCTTAATCTTTACAGCAGGTCAAATTCCATTGAACCCGGCTACCGGGAAACTGGTAGACACTTCATTTGGTGATCGGGTCTATCAAGTGATGCACAACCTTGAAGCTATTCTTGAAGCCGCTGGTAGTGATTTCTCAAAAGTGGTCAAGACAAACATATTTGTTACAGATCTGGGTAATTATGCTGAGTTAAATAAGATCTATGGCGAATTCTTTCCTGGTGAAGGTGCACCCGCCAGAGCAGCTATTCAAGTTGCAGGCTTGCCCCTGGGGACAGATGTAGAGATCGAAATGATCGCCCATAAATAGTGTTAAAGAAGGAAACCTTTGCTAACAACAGAGTACGAAGTCCCCTCCTGGGAGGAGTTGGGGGTGGGTTAATCTGCCAACTATACCCCACCAGGTTCTATCAATCATTTAGTATTCGTTACACTGGGTGGGCTGTGGGGACATATCCGAATGGCGAAGATCCAAGTCAAAGTGTACCTGAACCATGTTCTCAATAAGATTCAACAATAACTACCGATGCAGCAATTAATCCGAACAGGTTTGCTATTAGCTTTACTTCTGGGGAGTACTGGTTTTTCCCAGGATTCCACAATGGTTGATTCTGCAAGCGTTAAAAATCCAGGGAAAGCATTGTTGTATTCCATTATTCCCGGTGGTGGCCAGGTGTATAATAACAGACCTTTGAAAGCACTCCTGTTTGCAGGTGTATTTGCCTATTATGGCTATGAATACTATGGAGCCGAACAAAACTACCAGGATTATCCTCTGGATCAAACTCTGCACCGAGCACGTAATGATAAGATCTGGCTATTGGCTCTAACCTGGACTTTGAATATTATTGATGCCTATGTGGATGCTCAATTGTGGGATTTTGAAAAATACGAAATCAAAGCGGATACATTACCAGAAACTGAAATTATCAAACCAAAGGAAGCGGGAAAAATAGATGACACAGAATAGAGAAGCCTGGGGATCACGTTTTGGATTTGTTCTGGCTGCGGCCGGATCTGCAGTTGGCTTGGGTAATATCTGGAAATTTCCCTATATCGCAGGGGAAAACGGGGGAGCCGCCTTTATCTTCATCTATTTGATCTGTATCGCAATTATTGGTTTTCCCGTACTGATTGCTGAAATCCTGATTGGCCGAACGACCAAGAAAAACCCCGTGGGGGCCTTTGCGGCATTGACAGATTCAAAACTGTGGGTGTCAGTTGGATTTCTGGGCGTCATTGCCGGATTCATGATTCTGTCATTTTACAGTGTGATCGGTGGCTGGACAATCGGTTATGTGGTGGAAACAATGCGTGGTTCGTTAACCCACTTTGCCACTCCAGATGAAGCCGGTATTTTGTTTGGTAGTCTGGTTGGGGATATAAGGTGGGGCATAGGCTTCCATTCCCTCTTTTTTGCTCTAGTCATGTTAATTGTGATCCGTGGTGTAAAGGGTGGAATCGAACGCGCCAGTAAAATTATGATGCCAGTTCTGCTCTCCATCCTGGTTATTCTTATCATTCGTGGCGTCACCCTTGAAGGAGCCTCAAAGGGCTTAGCCTTTTTATGGGTACCAGACTGGAGTAAAATTAATGGGCAGTCTGTTCTCATCGCGTTGGGGCATGCCTTTTTTACGCTCAGTTTGGGTATGGGAGCCATGCTCACCTACGGAAGCTATATGAGTAAGCGGGATAATGTCGTTTCTTCCGCCGCTTTGATCGTATTTTTGGATACTCTTATCGCAATTATGGCTGGTGTAGCAATCTTCACAGCCGTATTTGCATCCGGTTTGAATCCTGCTGCAGGACCTGGATTGATATTCCAGACCCTACCAGCAGTTTTTTCAACCATGCCGGGTGGAGATTATTTTTCCTTTCTATTTTTCCTGCTGTTGGCTATCGCTGCTTTAACATCAGCAATTTCGCTATTGGAAGTAGTTGTAGCTTACTTTGTGGATGAAAAAGGCTGGAGCCGGAAAACTGCAGTCCTCATTTTTGGTGGTGTGATCTACCTGCTGGGTATTCCTTCTGCTCTGTCTTTCAATCTCTTAGCTGATGCAAAAATATTTGATAAGACATTTTTTGATGTCGTCGATTTTACAGCATCTAATGTCCTACTGCCTTTTGGTGGACTAATGATCGCCATCTTTGCTGGTTGGATTTGGTCGCGTACAGCGGTAATGACTGCCGTTAAAGCAGGTGCTGAAAACTTATTTGAAGCTTATCCCTGGTTCGAAGGTCTGTGGTTTCTGTTTCTCAAATACGTTGCCCCAGTGCTTATCACGCTGGTACTGCTTAAAAGTTTGGGGATTCTCTAAAATTTTATAACGCAGAAGTCGAAAATTGTTTTGCTGAATAAAATATCATTTAGATTAGGTTGACCTTTCCTAATTTAACCCGACAAGATAAAGGTGTAATTGGAATTATATGATCTGGGATTGTATGATCCAGATTTTGACATAGCTAAAAGGGGTTTAATATGATCCTTGTGAAAGAAAATCGGTGTGATTTTTGTGGTACCTGCGTGGCGGTTTGCCCGGTAGATGCCATTGAGTTGCGTGAAGCTGATATCTCTATTGTTCATGCGACCTGTATTGATTGTGATATCTGTATCTGGGTTTGTCCTATTGACGTACTTAGCAGTGATCAAAAACCGGAGGCCAAAAATGACTGATTATGATGTAATCGTGGTTGGTGGTGGACCGGCTGGTTCCATGGCAGCACATGCTGCAGCAGAAAAGGGTTTGAAAACCATTATGCTTGAGAAAGATCGGGATATTGGTTATCCAGTGCGCTGTGGGGAAGCAGTCGGTGATGTTGCGTTGCGCCAATTTATGGATCCTCGCCCAGAATGGATTGCAGCAACCATCACTAAAATCAGGATGCGTTCACCAAACAATACAAAAATCGATTTTGACTCACCTGGTGCCGGATATATCCTCCATCGTCGCATATTTGATTATGCGCTGGCCAACAGAGCCAGTCAGGCCGGAGCTGAGATTCAAACCCGAGCTTATGTGGATGGATTGCTTTTTGAAAATGATACGGTACGTGGAGTCAAGTATCAGTATATGGGAGAACCCCGGACACTGAGCGCTAAATTGGTCATTGCCGCTGACGGTGTAGAATCCCGAATTGGTAGAATGGCTGGCATTCGAACAGCTATTAAGCTGCGGGATCTGGAGTCAGGTTATCAGGTGACCGTAGGAAATATCGATATTGACCAGGAAATGATTGATTTTTATGTGGGTAGTAACTGGGCTCCTGGTGGTTACCTCTGGGTTTTTCCAAAAGGTGATCGTATGGCAAACATTGGGTTAGGGGTCATTGGAACACGTGCAAAAGACTATAATTCCCACGATTTAATTCACGATTTCTTGAAAGAGCACTATCCCAAAGCAAGCATGTTAACCAGCGTTTGTGGAGGAGTACCTATTGCCCAGACTTTATCGCAGATCACGGCTAACGGCATCATGCTAACCGGTGATGCAGCCAGAATGGTAAATCCAGTCTCTGGAGGAGGCATTGTTTCCGGGATGCATGGTGGAAAAATTGCAGGAGAAGTCGCAGCTGAAGCTATTAGCACGGGAGATGTTAGCATCAAGGGACTGGCTGAGTATCCCAGGCGTTGGAGAAAAGCAGGGGGGAAAAGCCATGAAGCATTGCACCGAATATCCGAAAGCATCTATGATATTGATGATGATAAATTGAATAAAATTGCTGCAAAACTTGAGGGTGTCCCCGAGAAGGACCGCTCCCTACTGAAAATATTTACTACTGTTGCCCGAGAGAAACCCAAAATCCTGCTCGATGTAACCCGGGCTTTTACTGGGTTCTAGAGTGGCATTAGTATAGAATAATGACGAATGGAATGACCATAAATACTTCAGAAATCTTAACTCAGCGTTCCTTGTTCTTAAATAGGCTATGAGAACGAGGATTAGAAATAAATGGACCATAACAAAAAAGGAATGATATCAGAACGAGTAAATAGTGCTTTTCCAAAAACTCAGTAACTAAACCGTTGAAACGGTTGACAGCCCTGAGAGAGGATCAGTAACCCACGACTTAAGTCGTGGGTTATCATGCAAATAGGGAAAAGATCAACCGTTTTAACGGTTTATTGGATTGCATGAAACAGGTATTTTATTGACAGATACTAAATTGAATAGTTACATATCACCGATATCTGTAACATAAGTTTACTCCATTTTGAAAATAATAACAGTATGAGTTTTGCAGAGTACTTACAGGGAATTGGATTAGGGACATTTGTTTCATTTGATCTGGAGACAACCGGCCTCGATGCGAACAAAGATTATGTCATTGAGTTTGGAGCGGTTAAGGTAGTTGATGGTGTTGCGACAGAACGTTACCAGCAATTCATTAAACCACCTGTACGCATCCCCAAGTTTATTCAAAAGCTCACAGGGATAAACGATGATATGGTTAAGGATGCCCCCACTTTTGAGGACGTTGTTGACGATCTTTACGATTTTCTGGGTGATCATCCGTTGGTGGCTCATAATGTCCATTTTGACCACAATTTTCTCAATGTCAAACGAGCCGACATTGACGGAATCCCCCTGCGGAACACTTTATTAGATACTTTGAGCCTGGTGCGGACCGTCCGCTACGATATGATTAATCATAAATTAGGTACCGTAGCTGAATTCTATGGACTTTCAAAAGAGGGCGCTCATCGGGCTGATTATGATGCTGATCTGGTTGCTGATATTCTTCTGATTCTAATTTCTGAAATGCAGCGAATGTCTCCAGATGTGCTGGAAGTCCTGGTGAAAGTAATGCAGGGCACTGATCTGCCCAATGAAGCTCTCTATCAAGCCATGCTGGATTGGACTGCATCTGGTCGCAGTTTGGGTCAGTTAGCAGAATATCCAAAAATTGCATTACCGCAGAAGCCCAATATTAGACACCATTCTACCACCGGGGATTTTCCTGATCTTGATCAAATCTTTGAGGCTGATGGTTTGCTGTCACAACAGCTGGAAGGTTATGAGCCGCGTGAGACTCAGGTGGCTCTGGCATATGATATCCAGACCGCTATGCGGAATGATGAATTTTTAATGGCAGAAGCTGGAACAGGTGTGGGGAAGAGTCTAGCGTACACCATACCCGCTGTTTTGACGCGGCATGAGCTCAAAGAAGACGAACCCATCTTTATCAGCTGCAATACAAAAAATTTGCAAGACCAGCTATTTCATAAAGAGATTCCCTTTATTCAGGAGAAATTGGGTTTGCCACTGCGTGCATTGCTACTAAAGGGACGCAATAATTATCTATGCAAGACCAAGTGGCAGCGGGGCATTCGGGATATTGCCTGGCGGTTCAGTCGGCGTGAAAAGGAAGCAGTTCAAACTTTGGTTATGTGGGCTCACGAAACCCCCACCGGGGATATCGATGAACATAATGGGTTCAATACTACCGGACATGCTCTGGTGTGGTCAAAGCTGAATAGTGAACCTGGATTTTGCACCACCCAGGTCTGTGCTCCCAATGATTTTTGCTATTTAGGAAAATTACGGCAGGAATCTGCCAAAGCTGACCTGGTAGTAGTGAATCACTCCCTGCTGTTGGCCGATGCTGCTGCAGGTCATGCTATTTTACCCAGTTATCAACGTTTAATTGTGGATGAAGCCCATCTTTTGGAAAAAACAGCCTACCAATTCTTTGCTGCTGAATTCTCCTACCGGACCATGCGGATTATGATGGATCAGCTCTTTTACAAATCGCGCAATAAGAGTGGTCTAACCATGGATTTGCGACATCTATTGGTGCCCGTCGATGAAAAGCAAAAACAGGGCATTCTTAATTATTTGGACCAGCTCGAATCAGACGTGGCAGGACTGAATAAAATCCTGTTAGCGTTTTTTACAGAATTCAAGGCCACTCGCCAACGTGATATTGAGCGAGCATCCTTTACCTACAAGGAACTCTATACACACGAAAAAAATGTATTTGCACCGGTTCAGGGTATCTGGTATAGTCTAACATCGGCGTTAACAGCTTTGTCAAACCTTGCCCGTGAACTTGAAAAAGCCCTGGATGAGCTTGATGATGAAAAACTACCTGGCTTATCAGAGATTGCTTCCCGGATTCAATCCTGGCGGGAGATATTAACCCAAACGCTCGGTGTCATGGATAAACAGGCCGCAGCAGATGATCCCAATCTGATCTACTGGTTTGAGATCCTGCCCAAAAGCGATGTTGTTGCAGTAAAATTTGTTCAGGTCCCTCTGGATATTGGAAAACAGATGCAGTCCCGGCTTTATGATGAAATGGCATCCATTGTCTTTACATCAGGAACGCTTAGCGTTGATGGCAGTTTTAATTATCTGTTGCGCCGCCTTGGCCTTCGTGGACATGACCGCTTGATGCAAAAGAATTATCCGTCGCCATTTTACTATGAAGATCAGGCTCGAATCTTTGTTCCCACATTTATGGGACCCCAATATGCTGAGAATTATACAATTGAAGTCTTGTTTCTGCTGGAAAAAATATGGAAGACCCACCCAGTTGGTACAATGATATTGTTCACCAGTTATACTATGCTCTTGAATTGGCAGGAAGAATTGGAAGACCGAATCAAGGGCTCAGGCCGACGGCTACTGGTCCAATCCAGTCGGGTATCAAGAATGGATCTGATCAATCAGTTCAAAAAATATCCCGGGAGTATTTTACTGGCAACCGATAGCTTTTGGCAGGGTGTTGATCTACCAGGTGATGCTCTCCAGTTACTGGTAATTGCCAAATTACCTTTTGCAGTACCATCAGACCCCATTGTCAGGGCTAATAGTAATGCCTTAAAAGCCGCTGGTGAGAACGATTTTATGGGTTACAACGTTCCTGAAGCTGCCATTAAATATAAACAGGGTGTTGGGCGGCTCATTCGTAGTACCACTGATTTTGGTGCGATTATTTCTTTAGATGAACGCATATTCACCAAACGTTATGGTGAATATTTCCGGAATTCAACACCAATTCCGCATGTACCAGCAAGATCAGAGAAAGAAATGGTGGACATGGTGCGATCCTGGTATCGGTCTCATGGAATTAAAGACAAGAATTTGAATTAACTGAGATATATCACCAATATTATGACTGGTCTAGTGTCCGATAGAGCAAAAAGTTAAGCGATATGATTTATAACTTAAATTATAAAATAGAAGTGTGGTTCGCATGATCCTGGACGGAAACTCATTAACACTTGAAAATATAAGGGCTGAGCTGAATCAGCCTTCTCAACTAACGATCAGTAATTCTGCCAGGGACCAAGTACATCGCTCGCGCAAAGTGGTAGAACATGTTCTGGATACAGGTAAAACGGTCTATGGTGTCAATACTGGATTTGGTCGTTTGGCTAAAAAGCGCATATCCAGCCAGAATCTAAAACAACTTCAGCTAAATTTATTGCGCAGTCACGCAGCAGGAGTTGGTGATTATTTACCACGAAAAACAGTCAGGCTGATCCTCTTATTAAAGATCAATAGTCTCCTGAGAGGGTACTCCGGAATACGTCTGGCTGTGATCGAAGGATTAATAGCGTTCTATGATCATGACCTAATGCCCGCTATCCGTGAACGTGGAAGTGTAGGAGCAAGCGGAGATTTGGCCCCCCTGGCTGATCTGGCACTACCCCTAATCGGTGAAGGTGCTTTTCTAGAGGAAGATGGCACATTACTTCCGGCAGAATTCGAGCTCCATAAGTTAGGACTCCAAAAGATCGATCTCAGAGAGAAGGAAGGACTGTCCCTGATCAATGGTACGCAGGTTAGCACGGCTCTGGCAATTGAATCCATATTTGCAGCCAGAGACCTGTTTAATACCGTTTCTGCAGCCGGGGCTTTCAGTACAGAGGTGATGTTAGGTACTGACACTGCTTTTCGAGAAGAAATTCAACAGGCTAGGAATCAATCCGGACAGGTAGTTGCCGGGCAGCTCCTTTTCCACCTGATGCAGAAAAGTGGCTACCGGGCTGCTCATATAAATTGTGATCGGGTTCAGGATTTCTATAGTATCAGATGTATGCCTCAAGTACATGGCTCATATTATGATCTGATTGTCCATGCTGAGAATATATTGGTTCGTGAGGCTAACAGTACTACAGACAATCCCGTAACATTGATCAAAGAGAACATGATCGTATCGGGTGGCAATTTCCACGCAGCGCCCATTGCTCATATTATGGATTTTCTGGCGATCGCCATTGCAGATGTGGCCAGCATGAGTGAACGACGCATAGCAGCCTTCCAGGAGACTGACCAGAGTAATTTACCCATGTTTCTCATGCAAGATGCAGGTCTGAACTCAGGTTTTATGATTGCGCATGTAACGGCTGCAGCGCTGGCCAGCGAAAATAAGAGTCTGGCACACCCGGCTTCTGTAGATACAATTCCAACCTCTGCAAATCAAGAGGATCATGTGAGCATGGCACCTAATGCAGGCTATCAACTGCAGCAGATAATTATCAATGCTTCGCGCATAATTGCCATCGAATTATTATGCGCCGCTCAAGCACGCAATCTTAATCCCAGGTACGATCTGGCTGTCAACAGCGAAGATGTGTTTCAGCGAATCAGAATTGCGGTCCCTTTCCTCGAGGAAGATGGTCCTCTGAGTGCCCATATCGACTATATCAGCGATTTAATTATTAGTGGCGAAATTGCCGCAATAGTCCATCGAAATACACAGGATCTTACATGAAAAGCATCAAAATATTAATGAGCGGGCTGATCGTGATACTACTCATATTCAGTTGTGCTGCAGAAACCCCGAAATATGATCTGCCTAGTGCAGAATCAGCTAAGAAGCCTGAGTGGGTGGGGCCTGGTAATACTGTGAGAGATACTGTATTTATCGTGATCCATCTTCCTAAAGCAGGCGAAGTGGATCTGGATCAATGTATTCAAAAGGCCCAATCAGAACTCCATTCCATCCTGGTTACTGAAGTGGAGATTATTTTACGTGATTATTGGGAGCAAAAACAAATTATTCATAATGAGGAAACTGCTTTTAAATATCTCTCTGATCTTCCCGTGACTCTTGAGCATATCATGACGCATGTGACCATTAGGGATGCCTGGGAGCAAACTGATGAAGTATCCATTCTTTGTGCTCTCGATTATGAAGAAGTAGCTGAAATATTAATGTCGGATATGAATATTAAAGATCGTTCCTTTCTGTCGTATTTCAAACGGCGAATGGACGGACTGGCCCAGCAACATCGTTAGGATATTTACATGAGATTCGTTGATTATGTTAAGATAAGTGTAGTCGCAGGTAAGGGCGGTGATGGATGCGTTGCTTTCCGTCGTGAAAAATTTGTCCCCAAAGGTGGACCAGCAGGTGGTAATGGTGGCAATGGTGGAAGTGTCATTATTACTGCCGACGTTCAATTACATACTTTGCAGGATATTCGCTATCACCGAATCTACAAGGCCAAACGGGGTAGCCATGGTGAGGGGAGTCTACGCCATGGGAAAAGTGGTGAAGATATTATTATCAACGTTCCCGCAGGAACTGTTGTTAAAGACCGGGAGAGCGGGGAAGTGTTGGCTGATCTCCAGAACCATGGAGAATCCATCATAGCTGCCCGGGGTGGCTGGGGTGGCCGTGGGAATGCCAAGTTTGTCAGCCCAACTCATCAGGCACCGCGGGAATTTGAGTATGGCAGGAGTGGTCAGGAACGAGATCTGGAACTAGAGCTGAAAGTACTGGCTGATGTGGGTCTGGTAGGTTTTCCTAATGCTGGTAAATCAACGCTGCTATCCACGGTATCCCGGGCTAAACCAAAGATAGCTGATTACCCTTTTACGACTCTGACACCTAATTTGGGAATTGTCAAGTCAGGTGAATACACCAGCTTTGTCATGGCAGATATACCTGGCTTAATTGAAGGCGCTCACGAAGGGAAAGGTCTGGGAACCCAATTCTTAAAACATGTTGAACGTTGCAGTGTTCTGCTGTTTATGGTTGATGCAAATGATGAAGATCCTTCGGACTCCTATCGTAAACTATATGATGAAGTAAATAAATTTAGCCCAAGCCTATTAAAGCGTGAGCGACTCCTGGCCATCACCAAAATGGATGCCATTGTGGGTGTCCCCAAAATGGCTACTTTTGAACCAATTGATATATATCCTATCTCATCCGTAAGCGGTGAAGGCATGGATGCTCTTATGCAGGCCATGGTAAAGAGGATCAGTGGATAACTCCTTATCTGATATTATTCGCATTCTAAGTACTACGGGCATAGGTCCCAGGAGAAGTCTGGACCTATTCCAGAAGTTTGGTTCTCTTCAAAATATATTTTCAGCTCAGCCCAGACATTTGATCGAAGTTCCAGGTATAACTCAAAAAATAGCACAGGCAATATTAACGCCCCTTGATGCAGATTTATTAGCAGGACAAGAAAAGCTTCTGGAGAAGTTCGATGTCAAATTAATCACTCTCTGGGATACCACTTACCCAGAACTATTAAAACAGATCTATGACCCGCCCATTGTTTTGTTTTGTCGTGGTGATATTGAATTGTTGAATTCCCAAAGCATTGGCATTGTTGGAACCCGTACACCGACTAGCTATGGGAAAGAGATTGCCGAAGAGTTTAGCTTTGAGTTGGCCAAACGCGGTTTTTCACTGGTTTCAGGTGCAGCCAGGGGTGTGGATACTGTGATTCATCAGGGCGCTTTGCGAGCCAAAGGGAAAACTATTGCGGTCCTGGGCAATGGTATTGATCGGATCTATCCAGCTGAGAACCGTGATCTTTACCACAAAATTGGCACAAAGGGCTTGTTAATATCAGAGTTTCTCATGGGCTCCAAACCTGATGCACAAAATTTCCCCAGAAGAAATCGAATAATTTCCGGATTATCTGCTGGAACCGTCGTTATTGAAGCAGCCGAGAAAAGTGGATCCCTGATCACCGCCTATTATGCCCTGGATCAAAACAGGGAGGTTTTTGCAGTCCCCGGTAACATCAAGAGTCGCCAGAGTCACGGAACCCATTCTTTGATTCGCCAGGGTGCTAAGTTGGTGGAAAGTGTTGATGATGTATTGGAAGAACTGGGTGATAAGTATCATCTGGGGACTTCCCATGGTCAGCAACAGCTAAATATTAGTACTGACCCAAAGGAAACCGCTATTCTAAAGCATCTTTCCAGCACTGACGCTGTCCACATAGATGCACTTGCCAGTCTGTCAGGACAAACCACCTTCGCACTTTTAGGTACTCTACTTCCCATGGAAATGAAGGGACTTGTCCTGCAATTGCCTGGAAAATATTTTAAACAGAAGTAAAAAATAAGTTTATACAAAATCTTAGCGCACAGTTAGAAAGAAACAAAAAAAGGAGCACTCATGCCCACACCAATAATCACCAACCTGATGTCCTACCTGGATCAAAGTGTAACAGGCTATCATGCTGTGCTCACTGCTGAATTTGAATTAAAAACAAAGGGCTTTGTTAAGCTTGAGGAACAGGACGCCTGGGAGCTCAACCCCCTGGGGAAATATTATGTGATCAGAGGTGAGAGTGGCTTATTAGCCTGGCAAATGGGGAATGGTGATCTGTCAGGTGTCCGGCTCATTGGCGCTCATACTGATTCACCTGGATTGCACCTTAAACCTCATGCTCAATATGCTGCAAATGGCTATATCCAGCTGGGAGTGGAAGTCTATGGAGGCCCCCTGTTAGCCAGCTGGATGGATCGTGATCTATCACTAGCCGGACGAGTGATCATTAAAGAAGACGGGCGAATAAAAACAGTTCCATTTAAATCAAATAAAGTCCTCTTAAGGGTTCCTCAATTGGCCATTCATCTTAATCGGGAAGTGAATGAAAAAGGGCTGCTTCTCAATAAGCAAAAACATATGCCACCCATATTTACGTTGGAAAATATCAAGGGAGCACCGATTGCTGAGAACCTGATCCAGGAATTGATCGCAGAACAGTTGCAGGTTGATCAAAAGAATATCGCCAGTTGGCAGTTGGAATGTTACGACACCCAGCCAGCCAGTTTAAGCGGCCTCAATGAAGAATTTCTAGTGAGCGGTCGAATTGATAATTTGACTATGTGTCACGCTGCAATCAAAGCCCTTACTGAAAAAGAATTTACCAGTCCCCAGACCAGTATGATTGCTCTTTTTGATAATGAGGAAATTGGGAGTTCTACCCAGAACGGAGCTGCATCAACTTTTATCCGGGATATTATCCACCGGGTCGTGGATACAGATGATACCAGACATGCTCTGCAGCGGGGCTTGGCCAATAGCATCTGCATCTCTGCTGACGGAGCCCATGCCATTCATCCCAACTATGCTGAATACCATGACCCCCGGCATGCTGTTAAAATGAATCGTGGACCTGTAATTAAGGTGAATGCAAATCATCGTTATGCCACCAGTGCCTACACATCTGCCATGTTTGAGCAATTGGCTGAAGATGCCGGTGTTCCAGTACAACATTATATCCACAAGACTGACCTGCCTTGTGGTTCGACCATCGGTCCCATCACTGAAAGCGGGTTGGGCATCGCTGTGGTTGATACCGGAAATGCTATGCTCTCTATGCACTCTATTCGTGAGACAGCCGGTGTGGCAGATCACGAAATGATGATCAGGATCATGGAGCAGTTTTTTGCGAAAGAAGATGTTTATTCAGTTTAATCCTGGTTTATTTCGTTATACATGTGCCGTTAATGGGGATGCACTGGGGTGTGTCTCTGTGCGATCAGTGGAATATTCACCAAGCAATAATAGCCATAATTCGGACTTCCATCGCACCTGATATTTTATACATTATTTTGCTTTTTTTTTGATTACTAAATACATCTACTGACCTTGAAGATGCGTTGTGCTTTCAGGCCCTGCAATGAGAGCGGGCCCAACCCCGTCAGATCCGGAAGGAAGCAGCGGTAAGCATTGTGATCGTGTGCCGGAATTACCTGAAGCACGCGCATCTTTGAGGTCAGATCTTATCAATAAATGGGAAAGTACTCCACCGTGGCTGATCAAGAATCTGCATACATCGTCTCCTCGCTAAAATATAGACCTCAGACATTTGAGGATGTCGTGGGACAGGAACACGTGTCCCGCACTCTCCGTAACGCCCTCCAGCGTCAACGGTTGGCCAATGGCTACATCTTTACCGGTCCCCGGGGTGTTGGCAAAACAACCTCTGCGCGAATTCTGGCAAAAGCCATCAATTGTGAGAATCCCCATGATGGAAACCCCTGCAACACCTGTAATCACTGTATTGAGATTACAGCTGGTCGCAGTCTTGATGTACTGGAAGTTGATGGCGCGTCTACCCGTGGTATTGATGCCATACGTGAATTACGCGAAGTAGTAAAATATCCACCAGCAAATTCCAACTACCGGGTCTATATCATTGATGAAGTCCACATGCTCACCAAAGAGGCCTTTAATGCCCTGTTAAAGACCCTGGAAGAGCCGCCACCACAAGTATTGTTCATATTTGCGACCACTGAACCACAAAAAGTACCGTTGACTATTTTATCCCGATGTCAACGTTACGACTTTAGAATGATCTCAACTGAGACCATGGTGGCTCGTCTCCGCATGATCAGTAAGAAAGAAGGCATATCCATTACGGATGAAGGCCTGGCGCTTATCGCTCGTAAAGCGGGTGGTAGTCTCCGGGATTCGCAAAGCCTACTGGATCAGGTATCAGCCTTTACTGAAGATGAGGCAACCCTGGATCTTGTAAGACGGGTTCTAGGGGTTTTGGATGTAACCATATACTTCGATATGCTCCACCATATCGCCAGTCAGTCTGCGGATAACTTGATTAAGCAGGCCAACCAGCTTTTCTCACAAGGAATCAGTATTACTGAATTCATGCAGGGGCTTAGTGAACATATCAGGAATCTTCTGGTGGTGAAGGTTGCCGGAATTACCGATTTTCTGGATGTCTCAGACACCGATGCCAAAGCATTCAAAGAACAAGCGACCTATTTCGAAGAGCGAGATCTATTACGCATGCAGACCCTGGTCATGGAGACTCTACGAGAACAACGGTTTGTGAGTAATCAGGTCGTATCAGTGGAGCTCTTGCTGTTAAAATTAGCAAGAAGTACCCGGGCTCTGGATCTGGATGCTTTACTTTCTGGTCAACCGGTCCCAACAAAAAATATTCCTGCACCTAAACCTGTACAGACTGAACCTCCAGAATCAAAGCCAGTAGAAAAATCCAGTGCAACACCGGCTCAGCCAAAAACCATCCCTGAGCAAAAGCCTACGCCGGTAGCAAAACCCATAACTATACCTGAACCTGAAGTAATGACAATTAATACTCCAGATCCTCAGGAAAATGAACCTAGCACTGAGTCCATAAAAAAACCTTCTGAACGACCTGTCGAAAGTCCTCCGTTACCGACAGCAAAAACTGAAATTGAGCCAGAAACACGGCAGGATGGTATTGATCTGGAATATGTGATCCAAAACTGGGATACGTTCATTGAGGGGCTGGGTAAATTAGGCCGTTCCACTGGTGCATTCATGGGTGAGGGGACCCCTGCAAAATATGAGAACGGGTGTTTGACCATGTTTTTTGCTCCCGAACAAAAATACCATGTCCAAACTTTGACCAAAACTTTGCCGGATATTCAAAATCTGGCATCAGAAGTCTTTGGAACAAAAATGATCATTAAGTTATTAGAGCAGAATGGTCATAAGCCAAAGCAAAGAAAAGATGATGAGATTTTGGCTCATCCTACATCACAGCATCTCCTGGATATCTTTGATGGTGAGATTATTGATGAGTAATCTAGCTGACACTGTGTCGTTAACTGTAAATATTGATAATACATTCTCTACATTTTTGCACGAACTGCAAGACGTTAAGACTAAATAGGAGAAATTATAAATGATGCCAAAAGGCGGAATGGGCAATCTGTTGAAACAGGCCCAAAAGATGCAAAAAGATATGGAAAAGGCTCAGGAAGAACTGGCCTCGATCGAAGTAGATGGTTCAGCCGGTGGTGGCATGGTCAAGATCAGAG
>JAOZSM010000159.1 GCA_029939675.1 Fidelibacterota bacterium | reverse complement strand
AACATTTTCCGGAATCGATGGGCTCTATCAATAAAATCTGTATCACCTACCAGAACCGACCCCACCGGAGCTCCCAAGCCTTTTGATAGACACAAACTAACAGAGTCAAAGGACTCAGCATAAGCAGCCGGGTCAATTCCGCTGGCAATAACGGCATTCATGAGACGTGCGCCATCGAGATGCATAAGCAAGTCGTGTTCACGGGCAATCTCAGCTACCAATTCAATCATGGAAAGTGGATAAACCACGCCACCCGCCCGGTTATGGGTGTTTTCCAGAGCAATTAAACGAGATTGAGCATAGTGGTGATCCGTGGGTCTTAACGCTTCAATAATTTGTGCTGGATCGAGAATGCCATGATCTCCATGGAGAGGATGCAACTGAACACCGCTAAGCAATGCTGGTCCACCGCCTTCATAGTTGAAAATATGGGCATTGTAATCACAGATCACCTCATCTCCAGGTTGAGTATGACTGCGAATAGCCAACTGATTGCTCATGGTTCCTGAGGGAATAAATAATCCGGCTGCTTTCCCTAACATCTGGGCTACCTGACTCTGGAGCTGATTCATGAGCGGGTCTTCACCGTAGACATCATCACCTACATCAGCAGTATGCATAGCCTCACGCATCGCTTCTGAGGGACGAGTTACTGTATCTGATCGTAGATCAATATAGGTCATTACTGTTGAATCCTCAGCTTAGCATGGGTAACGGGGATTGTATAGGAAATGGCATTGGGTCCAGCAAACACAGGCTTGTCGAACACCAGAGAAACCGTCTTGGCTTGTGAATCAATGATACTCATGGGAATAGTTAAAATCGTTGGATCTGAAACATTCATAACTGCCCCGGTCAAACTGTAAACCAAAACTTTCATCTTATCAATGGATCCCTTGCGCGAGCTGACTGTAAAGTCTGGATTTAAAGCAGTCAATTCAGGTTCACCTACTTTGGCTATGGAAGCGTCCCAGGTTAAAGTGAACTGAATACCCTTGATCTCCTTATCAGTCCGAATTAAAACGGGTAGATCTACTGTCTCATCACCTGCATCAATGCTGGTTTGAACTATGCCAAAACCCGGATCACTGAGCTCTACTGGTGGTGTTTCCCGGGAACACGAACTAAAAAGGGCCAAAACGAGTAAAACAAATATATACCTTTTACACATGCGGATCTAATCCTCTTGCTTAAGTAATTCTATGGCAGCTAGTCGGGTAGCTTCACCAGCACCACCAGCACCGATGAGCGTTGCGATCTCGGTGATCCGTTCATCTTCATTGAGGCGTTTGACTCTGGTGACTGTCCGATCGTTGAGATAATGCTTTTCCACGCGAAAATGGTTATCAGCGAGACTGGCAATCTGGGGCAGATGGGTGATACTGATCAGTTGATGATGCTGACCCAGATCTCTGAGTTCAGTGCCCACCACCCGTGCTATGCGACCAGAAATGCCTGTGTCGATCTCATCAAAAATCACCGTTCCGATGCCATCTTTTCCAGACATGGCCGATTTAATGGCCAGCATTATTCTGCTGACTTCACCACCGGAGGCTGTTCGAGCCAGGGGCCGCAGGGGTTCACCGGGATTGGCCTGCATCCAGAATGTGACCTGATCCATCCCGACCTCATCACCCCGAAATGTTTTTCCCTTAATAACAGCCAAACCATTATCCCGTTCTTCCTGTTCAACTTCAATGTGAAAGCGGGCTTGTGGCATACCCAGATGGCTCAATTTATTTATGATAGAAGTGGCAAGAATGCGGGCTTCTCGTTTGCGTTGCTTCGTCAGCAATTCACAGGCTTGAGAATACTCACCGGTAGCCGTTTTGATGGACTGTAAAAGTTCTTTCCGGCTCCAATCCGGGTCATTCTGCTGATCCAGTCGGCTCCGAATCTCCTGCCAGTAGCTCAACAGCTCTGGATAGGTCCGCGTATACTTTTGACAAACCCGATTAAGGGTTTTCAGCCGACTTTCAACTTCATTCAAACGCCGGGGATCGGCTTGCACTTCTTTTTCATATTCTGCTGCAAAATCAGCGATACTCTGGAGGGACACCCTGGCAGCTAGAGCTTCCGGTAAAAAAGCGGCGGCAGTGTCAGTATAAATACTTAAATTTTCCAATTGCCCAATGATCTGATTCAAACGCTGGATCGCTGAGCCCTCAACACCATCAGTTTCCTGCAGTAAGGTTGCTGCCTGCTCACTGATGGTCAGAGCATTTTCAAGAACCCGTCGTTCCTTTTCCAGGTTATCCAATTCATCCGGCTGAGGATTAATATCGTTGAGCTCCTGTAGCTGAAAGGCATATAACTGAAACTGTTCCTGGCGACTGTTCGCGTCCTGTTCCCGCTCGCGCAATTCACGGGTCAACACGGTAAGAACCTGATGTTTTTGAGATACCGTTTCCAGGAGGGAACCAGTTTCAGCAAATTGATCCAGAAAATTTATGTGATGTTCTTCATTAAGCAGATATTGGTGTTCATGTTGACCGTGCAGATCTACCAGGTGGTCACCCAGTTCCTTGAGCTCCTGTACCGATCTGATCTGACCATTGATCCACACTTTTGAGCTGCCTTGCAGTTTGATCTCTCGTTTCACAGTGATGCCGACCGACTCGATCCCCAGACTGGTTAGTTTGGCTAATTCAGATCGTTTTACTTCAAAAACTGCTTCCACAATGGCACTGGAATATCCATCACGGATAAAATCCTTGTAGGCTCGTTCACCCAGAGCAACACTCAGGGCATCCACAATAAGTGATTTCCCCACTCCTGTCTCTCCGGTAATCACGTTTAGGCCACTGTCAAAACTGACATTGGCTTCATCCACGATGGCAAAATTCTCGATGTGCAGCGTTTTAAGCATTTTGCCGGAAGCGCTCCAATACGGATATCTTCATTATGAGTGAAAAAGTTATCAGGGCCAGAATGACACCAAAAATGTCGGCAACCACATCTTCAATCGTTGAGCAACGACTGGGGATAAATGATTGATAAAATTCATCTGCCACGGCAGTAAGAGCGCCCACGCTGACAGCCAGACGATAGGACACTTTGAGTTCAGTCATGGGTTTTTCTCTGAGAAAAGCCCAGATCAGGGTCACTCCATAAAAATGATACTCCAAGCCGTGCAGAATAAAATCCTGAACACCCCAGGACAATTCAGCCACCACGCGTTGATTCAAACTGGACAAAAAGAGAATCAGTGCAACATACAGCACTGCAGGACCAAAATATTTAAGTCGGTAAAGCACCATACTCCTTTAATGCTTCAGGAAGAGCATTTACAATATCACTGGCAATTAATCCTAGCACCCCTTTTTCTGATCGATTCAGATCAGCAGCCTGACCATGAATGTACATGGCAAAATTGAGTACTTCCGGAATCTGACTCCACTGCGCCCAGAGGGCAGCAATTACACCAGTGAGGATGTCTCCACTGCCAGCAGTCGCCATACCTGCATAACCAGTTGTGTTCACTGAAACTGTTCCGGTGGGAGCGGCCAAAATGGAGGGCGCCCCTTTTAGAAGCACATGGACTCCATATTCTTCAGCAAAATTCAGGGCGTCCTGCCAGGTTGGAACAGTTGTATCAGGCTGGCCAAGTAACCGCTTGAATTCACCAGCATGAGGCGTAATAATTGTGGGTGACCGACGGGTTTTTAACAGTTCTAAATTATTGATCAGGGCAAAAAGGGCATCAGCATCAATAACCAATGGACACTGGGTATTCGTGATAATATTTCTGACAACATCCAGGGTTTCCGGATCTCTGCCAATTCCAGGACCAATGGCCACGGTATCAGCCCATTCACAACCAGCTTTCAGGGATTCCAGAGCATTTATGGCAAAACTTTGATTTGGGGTTTCAGGCATGTATTCCACAATGGTTTCCAGCGAGGCGGTCTCACCGATCTGCCCCAGCGATTCTGGCAACGCCAGTTTGACCAAACCAGCACCCGCTCTCAGAGCAGCCGTAGCGGACAGTAATGCAGCTCCAGTAAACCCCTGTGAACCCGCAATGATATAAACTTTTCCAGCAGAATATTTGTGAGTAGCGGCAGACCTTGTGAAAGCAGATGGACCGAAATCGCTATTTTCCAGCTCATACAGTGCTATGCCCTTGAGATGTTCCAGGCTATCCTCAGGAAAACCAATATCAACCGGAATCCTCAGGCCACTGTGACTTCGGGCTGGTTCAAAGAGGCAGCCCTGTTTGCCAAACCCCATGCTGATAGTGAGCTCAGCTTTGATGCATGGTTGCAAAATTTCGCCTAGATCACCGGTGACTCCAGAAGGAACATCTACAGCAACAATGCGTGCTTCACTTTGATTGCAGGCATTTATGATTTCCGGATAGGGTGACCGAAGCGAGCCACTAATGCCTGTCCCCAGCAGAGCATCAACAATGATATCTGCCTGCTGGATCAGCTGGTGTTGTTCGGCTGTATTTTGCCAAATCTCAGGTTTTAGATCCAGTTTACTCAAAACTTGATAGTGAATTAAGGCATCCCCATGGAGTTGCGTTTCATCTGCTATGGTAATTAGCGAAACGGCAAGTCCCTGATGATATAAGTTGGCAGCAATGACATAGCCATCTCCACCATTATTTCCTTTCCCAGTGAGTACCAGAATCTGAAGTGATTCTTTTAGAAAGCCACGGGATTCAAGCTCATGAACCAGGGCATTTCCTGCATTTTGCATTAGTGCTTCACCAGGAATGCTACAAGTATTGATAGCATAATCATCCACAGCCCGGTTGGCTGCCATGCTCAGGTAGGGTTTCACTCGATCAGGACTCCAAAACAGCAAAGGCGATAGCCATACTGTGCTCATGTGAGATGGTAACCAGACAATTTCCCTTGATGTGAATCAGGAAGGAAACCATGGGTCTCCCTTCAGCATCATTTAGAATTTCAATATGGGAGAAAGGGATCACTTCATTATGTCCACTTTGGTAAACTGCTTTGGCTATGGCTTCTTTAGCAGCAAAACGACCGGCAAAATGTATCTCGGGGTGTTCTTTTGATTCACAATAGGCTATCTCACCTTTAGTGAAAACCTTTGTTAAAAAACGACTTTCATAGGTTTCACGAAGCCTTTTTATGCGGCTGACTTCTACTATATCACTGCCTATTCCTTTGATTGCCATGGGTGCTTAATTTATACGGGGGTGTCTATGGGGAAAGTGTAAATTTCACACCTTTTCAATATGTTCTGCTCTAACAGAAAACCGTTAAAACGGTTCTACATTGCCTATTTTATTGAGAACCCACGATTGAAATCGTGGGCTGCTTGTTAGGCTCGACGTTCTTTGTGTTTTTTGGGGAGTGTACTAGAGGAAGACAGGCACTTATATACCTGTTTGAAAATTTATTGTTATTTAGCATTAAAAAAGGCTGCCACAGAGACAGCCCAGTTTTTACAATATTTTGAATCTAATAGACAGTTTAGAACTGAATATGGTATTATTTACCTTCCCACTTGGTCAATTCATCGATACGATACTGGGCAGTGGATTTCCAGCGGGCATCTTTGGCAGCAGAACGCCAGGCGTTGACGGCTTCCTTATTGCGTTTGAGACCCTTCAAGGCATCCCCTTTTTCAATTAGGGCTGGTGCCCAGTTCTTTTTCTTGGCCAGGGATTTTGAGACAGCCGTCAAAGCAGCTGAATAATTCCCTGCTCCGTTATAGGCTTGAGCCAAGCGATAGTTCGTTTTGTAAGAAGTTGACTTCCCGGTTAAGCCCTTTAACAGAGAGATAGTCGTGTTATACTTTTCCTGGTCTACATAGATTTTACCCAGTAACTCATAGGCTCTGGTGTACTTTTTATTGACCTCGATGGCTTTTTTAAGGTTCTGAATGGCCAGACTATTATTCTTCTGACTTTCATAGACCTTACCCAAAACGTAGTAAGCCTTCTCATAACTGGCATTGATGGAAATGGACATTTTTAAAGCTTCAATGGCCTTCTTATTGTTACCCATTTCAGTATAAAGAGTTCCTAAACCATACCATGACTTATAGTGGGTTGGATCGCTGGTGACAGCATCCCGATAAAAATTTTCAGCTAAATTGAGATCCCCATCTTTTTTTGCAATAAGCGCAAGTTGATAAAAACCACTGGCAAATGATGGATCTACTGCAACAGCTTTTTCGTATTCCACGCGGGCAGACTGATAATCTTTACGTTTAAAATATTTATGACCTTCGCTGTAGTGCTTGTTTCTCACCATCTCGATGGCCTTGCCGTACTTGGTTTCCTCAGGATCAAAGGTCATAGCATTACGAAAATCATCGGCAGCTTTGATGGGCTCTGCCTGACGATAATAAACCATACCCATACTGTAATAGGCCTCACCTTTAACCTTGCCCCAGATATCGTGGGGAGAAGCATCCATTTGAGCAATAGCATCTCTATATTTTTTCAGAGCTTCATCATATTCAGCACGATCCATGGAACGACGGGCATCAGCCAAGAAAATATTGATCTTCTCCAAAATCTGCCACTCTGCCTGGATAGTTTTATACTCGTCTTCTTCCACACCCTTCATGGCTGCCTTGTAGGCATTATCAGCAGCGGGAATATCGAATCTTTTAATTGCTTCACGCGCTAGATCTACCCACTCGTCTGGATACTGAGCCAATAATTGACCCATGATTGAGATTAATAAAAGTACCGCTATACCAAGCTTTTTCATCCTGTATTCCTTTTAAAATATTGAACTACTCAAAAGTCCCCGTCAAGGTTCAGCCGCAATAACACCTTGAACCTGCAGATTCCAGACCTGCACTACCATTTGAGACCTAGTCTCAAACGGCGAGCAATATAGGCGACGAGCCTGCTTTTGTCATTGATTATATTGAACCAGAGCAGTAAAGAAAACCGGAATATATTCATTCCATTCTGGCTTCTTTTTTCCTAGATTTTCGGCACTAATATAAAATAGAACTGCTAAATTGGAATAAGAGGGGCTAATTTTGACTAAAAGACAGGTAACAATATTCATATTGGCAACACTTTTGATAATGGTTGGTCAATGTTCATTGTTTGAGTCCG
>JAOZSM010000158.1:5577-7063 GCA_029939675.1 Fidelibacterota bacterium | reverse complement strand
TGGATGCCATGGATGCAACTGACAAAACGATGCAGCTCTAGAAATGAAATCAACATTTAGCGCTATAGGTTCGGCTATTTTCGTAAGTCTGTGCTGCACAGGCCCAATCTTACTTGGAATTCTAGGAGCCACGACGGCTATTTCATTTGCCTGGATTGAAGTTCTGAGACCGTATTTAATTGCATTCGCATTACTTTCCCTCTCAGTGGCATTCTGGCAAACCAGTAAACGCAAAATTGCAATAGATTGCTGCAGCATTGAGGAGCAGAAACGCAAAAAGCAGATTCGACGATCTCTTTGGGTCCTAACACCTCTGGCTCTGGCGTTCTTAGCTTTTCCAAATATGCTTAAATCTTCTGATTCAACGTCAGTATCCAGAGAATCGAATCAAACACTCCTGAGCTATAATGTTGAGGGGATGACATGTTCTGGGTGTGCTTTAGGCCTTGAATCAACATTTGCTTCCACTGAAGGCATGGAGCAATGCAATGTCTCCTATGAAACCGGAGAGATGACATGTGTGGTAAAACCCAATACGTTTGAAAAGGATAAGCTCGAAACATTCGTTTTGGATCTTGGATACACCCTGGTGGATAAGAAGATCAATATTGATAATGGAGAATCTTGACATGACTGCTCAATGTGATTGTTGTGCACCCGAAAATGATAAAGAAGAAATCATACCTACTGGTGATACTTGTCCATCCTGCAAGAAGAAAGGAAAGGAAGTCGGACGCTCAACATTAAGAAAACTTGTTAAGCCTGAGATTGAGATTCCCAACGATAAATCACCTGTGTTCTATTGCCCAAATTCAGAAGACTCTCTTATGTACTTTTGGGGAGATGGTTCACTCTGCATTGACAAGAAAGACCTTAAGGTGAGAGTTGGCTTTAAGGAGCTTGAATCTCCACGACCGGCATGTTACTGCTTTGATCATACTCGCGAAGAGATAGAAGAGGAATATCGAGAGCTTGGTGAGTCGAAGATCGAAACTTCAATCCGAGCGAAAGTTGCAAAGGGTGTGTGTCAATGTCACTTGACCAACCCAACCGGTAGATGTTGTCTGCCGGACATACTAGCAATAATCAAATCAGCCCCAACTCCAGCTTAAGATGCACATATAGTGCACACACTTTTTCACACACCATACTAAGGAATTGACTGTCAGAGTATCATGAACTCAGACACGGAAGTGGGTTTCCCCTGCGCGGTGGGAGTCTTAGGTTGCCAGCTTCTTTTTCATGGTTGATTTTACATCAATCTCTGTCAGCACACCCAATTTCAAGTCTAGCATGGGGAAGAAAATCGGCCAATTCCTCTGCTTTGCTATGGTGTTCATCAGCGGTCTTCCCACGACCGAAGCCCCGTACATCCGTAACCGACATTCCAGTAAGACCCTCGATCCGATGCAGAGCGAGGGTGACCTTTGATAGTTTATGGGGTTTTATAAATGCTAATATCTTTTTCATGCTAATATCCTTAATC
>JAOZSM010000158.1:0-5477 GCA_029939675.1 Fidelibacterota bacterium | reverse complement strand
GGTCCAATGATCTCTTCCAGAGTGGCCAGCTGTGACAATGGTACATTTGACCCATTGGGGGCCTTAATAAATAAATTGCTGATATCCTCAGGTGTATCGCGATCCTCTTCAGCCAGTCGCACTAGGATATCAAAGCGGCGGACACCCTCGAAGAGCTGCCCGGCTGTTTCACCACCAATACTGGCATGGATAGTTTTCTGGACATCTTCAACATTGATCCCATAACGGGCCACAGCCTGTCGATTGATCTTGATCAGCAGCTGAGGTGTTCCACTTATCTGGTCCGGCTGAACATCGGCGGCACCAGGTATTTTTCCAATAATGGCGGCAATTTCATCGGCCTTTTCTTTCAGAAGATCCAGATCCTCACCGTAGAGTTTGATAGCCAGCTCTGCACGCACGCCCTCCATTAACTCATCAACAGCCATCTGGATCGGCTGAGTGAAGTTGGCCAGGACGCCAGGGATATTGCCCACTTCCTCCCTGATCACTTCTTGTAACTCTGCTTGATTAGTAGCTGACCGCCATTCACTTTTATCTTTCAGAATCACATACATTTCTGCGCTATTGACCGGGTCCGTGTGGGCGCCAACTTCTCCCCGGCCGATCCGAGTTACAACCTGATCAATTTCGGGTACCTGTTTCAGGCGTCGTTCCACGATCTGGGTTGTCCGGATACTTTCATTCAAGGAGATCGAGGGGGCCATGGTCAGCCGTAATATGATGGTCCCTTCCTGCAGGGTAGGCGTGAACTCTGAACCCAATTGTGGGAATACTACGATTCCCAATAGGAGCATGAGCACAGCCAGAATGACAGCTACAAACCTTTTTCGGACGAAAAACTCAATCACCGGTCGGTAGATTCTCTGTAGCAGTCTTACGATAATATTCTCCCGAACTTCATCCTCACCCTTCTTCTTGGCAGGGCGACGCATGATCAGATACGAGAAGACCGGTGCTAAGAGCAGGGCAAAGATCAGAGACCCCAGCATGGCCAGTGAAACCGTATAGGCCAGTGGTCGAAAGGTCTTACCTTCAACTCCCTGAAGTGTGAATAATGGTAGAAATACTACAATAATGATGGTGATCGCGGATAAGATCGGTTTGCCTACCTGTCTGGCCGCCCGAGCAACCACGTGGATCCTCGATTCAGATGACGAACCGGAGCGCAGTAGTCGATCTACATTCTCCACCATGACAATGGTACCGTCCACCATCATTCCAATGGCAATGGCTAATCCACCAAAGGACATCAGATTGGCTGATATCCCAAAATAGCGCATCCCGATCATGGCAAACATGATGGAGAAGGGAATGGATAGGGTCACGACCAAACTGGGACGTATGGATCCCATGAAGAGCAGTAGAATGACAGCCACGAGTATGATACCCTGAAATAAAGCATCAGTCACCGTAGCAATAGCAGCTTCCACCAGAGATTTCTGTTCATAATAGGGGATGATCTTAATTCCCTCAGGCAGTGATTTGTTGATCTCCGCCAAGCGTTCTTCCACCAGGCTAATTACTGTGGATGAGTTACTTCCATAGAGCTTCACGACCTGGCCCGAGATGACTTCTTTAATACCGTCCTTGGTCTGGACTCCCCGTCGGACTGCACCGCCAATTCTCACATCTGCGAGTTGTTTCAAAAAGATGGGAGTGCCATCATTGGAACTGATGATGATCTCCTCTATATCTGAAATCGAATTGGCCAGTCCAACAGAGCGAACGATGAACTCTTCTGCGTTCTTTTCAATAAATTGAGCACCGACATTCAGATTATTGGCTTTGATCTTTTCAATGATGGCCTGAAGAGTAACGTCATAACGTAACAGAGCTTCAGGCTGGACAACAACCTGAAATTGCTTCTCCCAACCACCGATACCCAGTACTTCTGTGACCCCCGGAACTGTTTGGAGCTGGAATTTGATGATCCAATCCTGGATAGTTCTTAACTCGGTCAAGGAATACTCACCCGTTTCGTCCTCAAGATAGTAGAAGAGAACCAGTCCCATCCCGGTTGAAATAGGTCCCATGGCCGGTTCCCCAAAGCCCTCCGGTATCTGCTCGCGGGCTTCCTGGAGACGCTCATTGACCAGTTGTCTGGCGAAATAGACGTCCGTGTCATCTTCAAAGTAGATATTGACGACAGACAAGCCAAAATTGGAGACAGACCTAATGTGATCGATATCCGGTAGACCATTCATGGCTGTTTCCACGGGAAATGTGACGTATTTTTCAATTTCCTCAGGTGCCAGGCCCTCTGTGATTGTGAAAACCTGAACCAGAGATGGTGAAACATCAGGAAATGCATCTATGGGAAGTTGTTTATAACTGGCAAACCCACCAGCCAGCACCAACATTCCCAGCACTACCAGGAGGAGTCGGTTTTTGAGTGAAATATCTATAATTTTATTCATTGAAATACCTTAATGAGTGCAGGATTGGAAAATATGTATTAGACAAATTGGTCTTAATGTGCATGACCTTCATCCATTTCACCTTTTTGCAGTTCAGCTTTCAGGGTAAAACCACCTCGCTTCACATAAGTCTCTCCCTGGGCCAAACCGTGAAGGATTTCCACATTCACATCATTGGTCAGCCCAATGGTAACGGCTCGAGGCTCAAATCCCTCAGCAGTCTGAACAAAGACGACTTGATTCCCTTCAAAGAATTCCAGAGCAGTCTTAGGAACAGCGACCTGAACCCTTTGACTACTGGTTTTGACCGAGCCAGTGACAAAAAGTCCGGGTTTCCAATTACGATCCCGATTGGAGATGATCACACGCGCAATTGCAGTTCTGGTTACCTCACTCATGACCGGTGAGATGTATGCTATTGTGGCCTGGACCTCAGGCAGATTCTCGCCTCTTGAAATCACGACTTGCTGTCCAACCTTCACATGAGGAAGATCCTTTTGATACAGGCTCAGATTAGCCCATACTCGGCTCAGGTCTGCTACAACAAAACCATGTTCAGCATCATCAATCACTTCTCCCCGTGTCAGATGTTTTTCAATGATTTCTCCATTCAAGAGTGAGATCACCTTGTATTCTGACAGGCTTTCGTTACCCTCAATCAGTGCTAAGGCTTCACCTTCTTGAACTTTATCACCGATATACTTGTATACATCTTTCACAATACCGGAGAAACGCGGGTGAATATGAGCCAGCTGATCTGAAGGAATCACAATTTCCCCCGGCAAATTCACATGAATCTGGATTTCATCTGCTGTGGCCGTTGCGAGTTCGATGTCAAACTCAGCCAGTTCAGCGACACTCATTTGAACAACTTCGTTATGTTTTTCTTCAGTGGTTTCCTGATGAGTACTTTCATTATGGTCGTTTTCTGAATGTTGCTCACCTGAACAATTCATCAGGGCCAGTAGAGTCGCCAGTGCGATAAGTATTTTAATTGTATTCTTCATCGTGTACCTCTGTAATTATAAATTTGAAAGTGAGCGACCCAACAGTCCCTCGAGTTGAATAATTTTATTATCGTATTCCAGGCGTGTATCCAAATATTGAAGCTGAGCATCAAAGAGCTGGCGCTGAGAATCAATAACATCAATGATTCCATATTGCCCCAGGCGATAATTCTGATTAATGATTTTATAGGCATTTTCGGCAGCAGGAATGATCGTTTTATCCAGTGTTTCAATCATCAAACTCAGAGTCTCCAAAGATTCAAGCAGATAGCTTGCTTCCGTATATCCCTGGATCTGTTCGGCATTCAATAATTGCTCGCTTTGATCACGACGATGCTGTGCCTCCTGAATGCCGGCTTTATTCCGGTTCAGAATAGGAATAGGTATACTCACCCCGGCTACAAGAGCGTGCTCGCTGGTTTCATTCATCCGTCGTAGTCCGGCAGATACTGTCGGGTCTGGAATCCAAAGACTGCGAGCATACTTTGCCTCAGCCTCCCGAATCTCCACATCCATATTCGCCAGCATCACAGAGGGACTGGAACTGATGGCATCCAGAATCGTTTCTCGATGAGGCAAGGGTACATGTTCATCCGCAAGCGCAATGACTCGCCCCACCTCTTTGCCTGAGCCGCCCCAGGTCGCAGCTAATTTTTGTTTGGTTTGTTTGAGTGAACTCTCTGCTTGAAAGCGGCGCATAAGTAGATTCTGATGCTCTACTTCTGAGCGGGCTCTTTCGGCAGATGAATAGCGACCTGCGCGCACCAGCGTGTCCACATTGGCATTGAAGCGATCGGATAGCTCCAGAAGCTTGGTTATCAACTCTAGTCGAGCCTGACCGGCACTGATCTGTGCGTAGCTTCCTCGAATATCTGTGATCAAGTTCAGTCGCATCGTTTCGTATTCCAATGCGGCCTGTTGCCCCATGGTGTTGGCAACCTCTGTTCTCAGTTGTCGTTTTTGACCCAGTTCAATCACCTGGCCAACACCAATGGTAGTTTCTGTGGATTGAAAACCGGACAGAGGTCCACTGCCGGCAAAGTTTTCAATATCCACTGCTAATTCAGGGTTGGACCATTTTGATTCCTGTGCAGCTCTTGCTTCATGAGCCCGGATATTCAGGAAAGCTGCCTGGATACGGGGGTTGCTCTCAAGTGCTAAGCGAATAGCTCTATTGATGGTGAGTGTATCCCTCGACCGTGAAGTTATTTCACTGCTGGTCGGTTTCACGGATAGCTCCATTTGGACAAGAGGAAGCGGTGTAGTCTCAATCTTAGCATTGCTGCTTGTGCAATTTGATAGACCGAGGATCAGCACTGTTCCTAATATGGTTAGATGTAATTTCATCTTGCGATCATTCTCCTTGGAATGGTTTTATAAATTTAGTTTTTGGGGATTTATGCAATAAGCCCAACCATGGCTGTTGAAATAAATCCACACCATCGTTTTCACGAAGGGAGATCAGCAGCGATCAGGATTTGCGGATATTTTGTAGTATTAAATCAGAAAAATACTGAGAACCTGGAGCAGGTCTTCAGTTGATGAATGGCTTACTTTATCAACGACTTGGGTGGCCTGTTGACATTCGCTATGGTCGTGAGTAAGGATTGCACAGGATAGGATCGGTAATTCATAATGATCGATATTGTTGCTTTTTTGCACCAATGAATTCAGGTCAAAGTGCTCATCCTCAACATCACTGGCGCAGCTTCCATGGGGATGCCATGGTAAACTATCAACAAACTCCTGGGTCTGGTCATCCTCACATGGATGGTTCTCATGCTTGAGATGCACATCACCAAGGACAAGCAAAGGTGTAATCAGCACAAGTAAAGTGAGCACTATTACCTTGATCCATTGATTTGTGATTATACCATTCATTGTCATAGTGTACTAATTAATCGCACATTCGTTCCCGTGCAAGATAATAAAATCAAATGATAGAGGAATGATCCCAGGTCACTTAATCAGTAACCTGGATTAGATCATTTTAACTTTATTAATGTCAGCGTAACCTCTTCTAACATCCAGAAGGCCCACAATTCCCCAT
>JAOZSM010000157.1 GCA_029939675.1 Fidelibacterota bacterium | reverse complement strand
CAAAAAGTATATGACAGAACGTGAAAAACACCCTAACATCAATAAATATAGTTATTTATACTAACACGGGCTATGCTCTTAATTATCAACACTTTGCGTTCTCTGCGTTCTCTGTGAGAGGGACTTCTTGCGGGGTCGTCGAGTTTGAGGTGCAATTGGTATAAGTTAGGGGAGTAGTGACTGTAGGATCAGGGAAAACCCTATATGTTGGCTAAAAACAGGTCATATATTGGGTTGCTGTGTCTGATACTACTTCCAGGCACTGAACGGAGGATAGAAATTGCGGTTAGTCGGTGTAATCCATGAATAATGACCTGTTGATCCTGATCCTGGAGGTCCTGTTTTTTTATACCTTGGTGCTTGGGCTACATTCACTTCGACACCGAATTACCTTTACTCCACTGCTGACATTACTGGGCGGGATGGCAGCCATTATGTACTGGGTTGCCGCTGCTGGCATTAGTGTCGAGCTATTCGGTCTTTCCTTTTTCGTAAGCTCAACAATATTTTATACCTCATTTCTACTGGGTGTGTTTGTTATCTATCTTTTTGATGGTCCACTTGCTACCAGAAATGCTATTGTTGTAATCATAGTGGTTTCTGTGATGGTTCCGCTGGTCAGTCTGGGCTTGAATCTGCAAGCTGAATTATCAGGCAGTTCTCTGATAGCTCAGTTACCCATGCCCCAACTCAGGGTAAATCTTAGTTCAATATTAGCCACTCTGGCTGATCTTGTATTTCTGGCCATCATATGGGAGTATCTCAGTAAATTAGCAATTAAAATTCCGCTCTTTCTACGCGTATATTTGACTCTGCTGAGCATCATGTGGCTGGATGTATTGTTATATGGAACTGGCGCTTTTTGCGGATCGGATTTTTACTGGGGTTTCCTAAAAAGCACACTCTTAAGCCGCTTGATTATCTCACTCTTTACCTTTCCAATTCTCTGGGGCTACATCGTCTGGCAGAATTCCCGACATAAGATTCATGTTCACTCCAGACCGGCCTGGGAGGTCCTGGGAGATGTTGCTGAGATTCGTCAGGAATTGAAAGACACCAAGCAGGAGCTTGAGATTCAGAAGCAGATGGAAGAGGGGGCACGGGAGAGTGAACTAAGATATCGAAATTTGTTAGAATATGCTCCGGTTGCCCTTTGGGAAGAGGACTTTTCTCCAGCGAAAGAAATGTTAAGTCAATTACAGGCTGATGGTATCATTGATCTGAAGCAGCATCTGGACGATAATCCTGATATTTTGGCCACACTCGTAAAAAAAGTTCGAATCCTCGATTTTAATCAAGCTGCCATTGATCTGCATCAGGCCAGAGATAAGACGGAGTTGCTAAAAAACCTCGATCAAATATTTACACCTGAATCATATGCTACTTTTAAGGCTGAGATGGTCGCAATTGCTGAGGATCAAACTGCGTTTGAGTCTGAGGCTGTCCTCCAAACTATTCATGGTGAAAAACGCTATGTTATTTTAAAATTAATCACGCTCCAATCTAATCAGCAGGATTATTCCCGGGTGCTGGTGGCAACTGTAGACATCACGGAGAGCAAACTGGCAGAAGTTGCCCTCAGGAATAGTGAAAAAAAATATAGGGATCTATTTGAGAAATCAGAAGATGCGGTATTAATCATTAAGAATGGTAGATTTATTGACTGTAATCAGGCAGCGGTAACAATGCTCAATTACGAGAATAAAACAGAATTCTTGAATACACACCCTTCAGAATTGAGTCCAGAGAAACAAAAGGATGGTCAAGATTCACTCGTAAAAGCTGAAGAAATGATGGGCATTGCCATAGAGCGAGGGAGTCACCGATTTGAGTGGGAACATAAAAGACGAAATGGAGAGGTATTCCCAGTTGAGGTGTTGCTGACCTCAATTAATACCAATGAAAGGGATATGGTAATTCATACGGTCTGGAGAGATATCACCTGGCGCAAAGAAGCTGAAAAGAGCCGGCTGGATTTCGAGAAGCAACTGCTACAAACTCAGAAGCTGGAAAGTCTAGGTGTGTTGGCAGGTGGGATTGCTCACGATTTCAATAATATCCTCATGGGAATCCTGGGTTATGCTGATCTGGCTTTATCCGCGCTTAATTCGACCTCACCAGCCAAGGCGTATGTTGCTGGAATTACCAAATCTTCCCGCAAGGCAGCCGACCTTATCAAGCAAATGCTGGCATATTCAGGAAAGGGCAAGTTCACGCTGGAGCCCATTGAGCTCAATCAGCTCATTGAGGATACAGTGCAGATGTTGGCCATATCCAGTTCAAAGAATGCTGTTCTCAAGTATAATTATGCTCAGGAGCTGATTACCATGGAAGGTGATCCCTCCCAGATTCGCCAGATCATCATGAATCTGGTGATCAATGCCTCGGAAGCTGTCGAAGACAAGAGTGGTGTGATTACTATAGCTACCGGTCAGATGTTTTGTGATCAGGATTATATCGATGGGACGGGTTTTGAAGTGAAGGTCTCTCGGAAAGAGCCCCTGCATGAGGGGATGTATGTTTTTGTGGAAGTCTCTGATACGGGGACAGGGATGTCGCTGGAGACCGTCCAGAAAATATTTGACCCCTTCTTTACGACCAAATTTACTGGTAGAGGATTGGGGCTATCAGCTGTGATGGGGATTGTCAATGGCCATCATGGTATGGTTAAAATCTATTCTGAAGAAGGCAAGGGAACCACTTTCAGAGTACTCTTCCCCTCGTTAAAAGAATCTACGGCCATTCAGGCAACAAGTGAATCTTCAACGGGCAGGACTGATGATTGGCAGGGACAGGGCACCTTTTTAATTGCTGATGATGAGGAATCTGTGCGTGCTGTTGGTAAGCACATGATCCAGAGGCTGGGTTTTAAGGTTCTCACGGCAAGTGATGGTCGTGAGGCTGTTGCAGTATTTAAAGTGCATGCTAGTGAAATTGTGGGTGTTCTATTAGATCTCACCATGCCGCATAAAGATGGGGCAGAAGTGTTTCAGGAAATACGGAGAGTTAATCCTGATATCAAAGTGATTTTATCCAGTGGCTATAATGAGCAGGATGCCACCCAGCAGTTTGTTGGGAAAGGTTTGGCCGGATTTATCCAAAAACCCTATGTTGCAGCTGATCTGGTTGCCAGAATCAAAGCAATAATGGACGAGGGTCCCTAGCCCCCTTCAAGTTAGGTTCTGTTCCAGATACTAAGGTTTCACGCTTGTTTCATTTATCAAAAATAATACTTTGACCCAAGATTTTACTTCAAAAGCATTTAATGATAGAAGGGACTTACTTTTGCAAGATTTTAAGTATAGACTTTCAGATCTGATTGACATTGAGAGTGTTTCAAAAACGCTTAATCTGCTCTATTCTATAGCCAAGATCCCAAATGCGCTTATCGATATGGATGGGAATATCCTGGCTAGAGCTGGCTGGCAAACTATCTGTACAGATTTTCACAGAAAGAATCCTGATTCAGAAGCACTTTGTATCGAGAGTGATAAACATATAAATGCTGAAATTGCGGCAGGTAAACCATACTGTATTTATGAATGTCCCCTTGGCCTGGTAGACTCATCATACTCCGTGATTGTTGATGGTCATCATCTTGGAAACGTTTTTTCTGGTCAAATACTCCAGACACCACTCACAGAGAAAATAAGAGATCGCTTTAGAGCCCAGGCAGAACAGTTTAGTTATGACAAAGAAGCATATATGGAAGCCTTGGAGAAAGTGCCTGTATTCCCAATCAAAAAGCATAAAGAGATTCTTAAGCTTCTATCAAATATTACTGAACAATTAGCAAGTTCAGCTTTGATTAAACTAAATGCTATCAAACTGGCTCACGAGCTCGAAGAAAGTGAGGCGTTACAGCGCGCAGCTTTCAATTCTCTTGATTTGGCAATGCATGTTGTAGATGCTGACCTCTACATTCTAATGTGCAATAAAAAGTTAACCGATTGGGCTAATATTTTGGGTTATGATTCTGGTCTTGTGGGAAAATACCTTCCTGCTGTATTCCCTTTTTTATCAGCAGAGGTTATTGACCAATATCATGCGGTACTTGAGAGCGGGATTTCACTTACCACTGAAGAATCAAATAACTCTAATGGACAACTTATATCAACTAAAACAACTAAGACCCCGCTAAAATCAGGCGATAAGGTTACTGGCGTAATTACAGTGATCAATGATATCACCGAGTATCAGCAAATGATCGATAAGTTGCTTGAAAGTGAAGAAAAATACAAAGCACTATATGAAAATGCCCCTCTGTCCTACCAATCTTTAGATGAAGATGGCTGCTTTTTAGATATCAATCCTACCTGGCTATCAACCCTTGGCTACACGAGAGAAGAGGTTATTGGAAAGCAGTACGCAGACTTTTTACATCCAGACTGGAAACCACATTTTGAAGCTAATTTTCCTGCTTTTAAAAAGCGTGGCTATGTTCATGATGTTCAGTTTAAGATTAGACACAAGCAAGGTAATTATCTTGATATCTCCTTCGAAGGATGTGTGGGGTATACTTCAGATGGGCTATTCAAACAGACCTATTGCGTTTTTCAAGATATTACCGAGCGCAAGCAAGTTGAAAAAAAACTACAGAGAAGTGAGATACGTTATCGCAATATTTACGAAGGCAATCAACTCCCGGTATTATTAATTGATCCTGAAAATGGACATATTGAAGATGCCAACCCCGCAGCGCTTGCGTTTTATGGATGGGATTTAGAAACCCTTGTCAGTAAAAATATTTCCGAGATTAACACTTTACCAAAAGCAGTTGTGTTAGAGGAAATAGAAAAAGCAAAAAGAGAAAATAGAAATCATTTTCTCTTTCAACACCGCTTATCCAGTGGCGAAGTCCGTGATGTGAAAGTGAATAGTAACCCTATAAAAATATCTGATAAGACGTTCCTGTATTCGACAATTCATGATATCACACAGCAGAAGCAGGCTGAATTAGAATTGATAAATGCTAAAGAAATGGCTGAAGAAAATGAAGCTCGCTTTAAAGCATTACACAATGCTTCTTTTGGTGGGATCGCTATTCATGATAAAGGTCTAATTTTGGAATGCAATCAGGGACTTGCTGAAATTTCCGGGTATCCTGTTGAAGACCTGATAGGGATGGATGGTTTGCTATTGATCGCACCTGAGTCACGGGAAATGGTGATGGCAAATATTGTAGCCGGTTATGAAAAGCCCTATGAAGCCACAGGCTTGAGGAAAGATGGGACAGCATATCCACTGCGATTAGAGGCCAGAATGATTCCCTACAAAGGCCAGCAAGTACGCGTAGTTGAATTCCGTGATGAAACCAAACAAAAATCTCTTGAAAGCCAACTTCGCCAGTCGCAGAAACTGGAAGCCGTTGGCACCATGGTGGGTGGCATCTCCCATGAGCTAAATAACATTCTGCAAAGCCTATTCCTCTACGGTGGTCTAGTTCGGGATGATCTCCCCGAGGATGAAGAACTCCTGGTAAACTTTGACCACATGCTCAAGGATGGTGAACGAGCAAGAGATATCGTTAAACAAATCCTGACTTTTAGTCGTAAGACAAAAATGGATATGAAGCCCCAACTTCTGCATGAATTAGTGCTGGAATCGCTGGTGCTGGAAAGAGCCTCATTACCGGCAAATATCGAGATCAGGCAAAACATTGATCTGAATGGTGGTTCAGTCTTGTGTGATAAGACTCAAATTCACCAGATTATTATTAATCTCTGTAACAATGCTCAACATGCTATGGAAGAAAAGGGCGGGACCTTGACTGTAAGCCTTCAACAAAATCAAGCATTCTTAAATAAGGGTGATTCTGAAATTGAAGTTTTGGAACTCAAAGTAAGTGATACTGGTCATGGTATAGATGCTGCTGACCTTGAAAAAGTCTTTGACCCCTTCTTTACGACCAAACAGTTTGGTCAGGGAACCGGACTCGGTCTCTCCGTCATCCACGGGATAGTAGAAATGATGGAGGGTCAGATCACGGTCACCAGTGCAGCCGGAATCGGAACGACTTTTCGGATTCTATTTCCGGTAGTAGAAAAGGTTGAGACTAGTAAAACATCCTCTAAACCAGCAAAACAGCTGGACGATTTCAAAAAAACTATCTTATTGGTTGATGATGAAGATAGTATCCGATTGGCAACTCAAACGGTCCTTACTCGGAAAGGGTTTACTGTCACAGGTGCTTCAGATGGGAAACTGGCCCTTGCTCTATTCAAAGCTAATCCTGATGAATTTGACCTGATCGTGACTGATCAATCAATGCCAAAGATGTCTGGCTCAGAATTAACCAGGGAACTAAGAAACTCCAAATCAGATGTCCCAATTATTCTTTCGACGGGAAGACTGGGTGCAGAAGATCAAAAGGAGTTTAAGGATATTGGCATCACGAGCTTTATCCAGAAGCCCTGGACAGCGGATGAGTTGATAACCAAGATTCAAGAGATAGCTGAGAAGTGATTATTCTATGACAACCCGCATTGAAAATAGCATACCGACAGAATAATCAGCGAGTAAAATCCGTAAGCATTGAAAAAATGGTCGGACTCAACAGGTTGGGCTATTCAGGTTCGGCTTGTTGAATATCGAGTGGTGGACCCTGCTGGCTAAGCAAGTCTGCTTGTCGACAACCCAGGATCGATCTAGCAGCAGCCAACCCTGATACAGTAGCACCTGAAACACCATGGCTGACTGTGCTGGCCCCCACCATGTAAAGATTCTTGATCTCTGACTTGACTGGAAAAGCCCCAGGTCCAACCTAATGATACAAATTACAATTTCAAGTATGCTGTATATCTGTCATTTTGGCCAGAGCAAAAGATCTTGATCGGGACTCGTTACCCCTCGAAGGCCATGTTTCACTGTGGCTGATTTGTGCCAACATCAACGTCACACCACTACACGAAACTACCCAATAGTCTGCAGGATAAATGTTCATAAGCAAATGTCATATAACTTCTTTTCCTTTTGATACGCTTGGCAAAAAGGGTCTGCAAATACTGACCCTTTTCGCCTTAATCAAAGTTCCAATTAGGTTAGTTTAGCGAGAATATCCCCTCGATTCAGAATCAGGTATTCAGTTCCATCATATTCTAATTCATCGCCAGAATATTTGCCA
>JAOZSM010000156.1 GCA_029939675.1 Fidelibacterota bacterium | reverse complement strand
GATTCGCTGATAAAGGGAACTTCAATTTGAGCCGCTGCTCAGTTGCCAGCATGGTCGTATGAATCTGTTTTACATCCGTATCAATGGACTTACCCAAGTGTTGATTCTCATGACGATGTAGGGCATGACACTTATTGCAGGTGGGTGTCATATCCATCTGCATGACTGAGTTCCCCGGTGTTTTAGAAGTGATATCAGGAATCTGCAAATGACAATGCTGGCAGGTAGATTCGTCCCTACTACCACTGGCATCCAGCTGTAAATGGGGATTTAACTGTTGGAAGGCGTCTGTTTGGTGACAGCTAAAACAAAAGTCCAACTCACTTTTGTAGGGTCCGCCTCGTAAAAATGTTTGATTGGCTCGATCTGTCTTACACACGACAGAGTGACAGGTTGTACAGTCGAATTGTCCTTGAGAAGTTACCCTGAATTCCCGGGGTACTGAGATCCCATAGGCTTTGCTATCTATGTTATTAAGTTGATGAATCTTGCTATTCACAGCATCCCGCGCATGGCAGGCGTCACAGGCAGCTGGGTTGAAGTTATTCCCTGCCGGGGCTCCCTGTTCAAAATGGCAGGCGGAGCATTGATCGGTCCCATGTGGATTAATCGTTTCCGGAAGCGTTATTTGCCCATAGCAAATGCCCAGTAAGAGAAGGGAGCCGAATAAAATCCGGCTCCCGCTCATAGATACGTATTTAATTACGTGGGTCAAGATTAAATAAGGTTTCTTATTTAGCCTTCAACGTACATGTAATCAGCGGCACCATGCCAGGTTGGTTTTACAGGATCATTGTTATGTAATCCATCATAATTCAGTGCATTCACACCAAACTTGATGCTATTCATATCATATCCCAGAGTATTCAGCCAGAATGTAACCATGGATGAAGTTTGGCCTGTAAAACAGTAAATTGCACCTGTCATTGCTGGATCAATAGCGGTGATCTCATCACCTGCCAGTGAAATGGGTTTTAACTGCATGGCACCATCAAAGTGACCAAAAGCCAGGTAATCTTCAGCAGTCCAGAAGTTGAATATCTGATAATTTTCTGGTGCTTCAAGCACACTGGTTGCAGATGTATGTCCGTCAATAGCCTTAAAACCATTGGCCAAGGTTGCTTCTACACGCTCAACGAGCAATGCAGCACCTTCGGTTGTAGTAGATTCCCAATCAGGATATTCATATGTACCATGGCCAGGATCGGCTGTTGTTACCCAATTTGCATGACCTACTGCACGATTACCAGTGGCACCTGCCCAAGGACCTTCAAAAGCTGTATTCCAACCTGAGAATCCAAACTTGAGTACTTTAGCATCTTCACCCATAAGTCTCAGTGCCATAACAGCGTGTCCAGCAGTTTGACCTGTGACACATACAACTAAATAGCCATTGGTACCTGGTGCATTACCATCAGCTGCTGTGAGGATTCCGCCCAGAGTTGTATTGATAGCGCCGGCAATATGACCTGCGGCAAAATCAGCAGCACTGCGAATATCCAATACAGTGTAATCTGGTACGGTACCATCTGCTTCATTTACAACTGAAGAAGCGGGGATAACCCAATCCGTAAGCATTGCGGGGAGATCCAGACCGTTATTGGTCATATAAGCAGATACATCAGCAAAGGTTCCTACTGGTACTACTTCTTCCTCATCATCATCGCTTGTACATCCAACCATTAGCCCCAGTGACATCACTAAAACTAAAACTAGTCTCCAATCAAGTTTCATCTTACCTCCTTGTGGTTTTTGAACTTGTTTACCTTGTTTAAAATTCATGACAAGCAGAGCAACTTCCTGTGGGTCCCAGACTGGTCTTAGCATTTGCTAATATTTCTCCGCTGAGATCATCACCAGTGATTTCACCTGCTGGTGTCATATCTTCGTTTGTTAAATATAGATCAATATTTTCCATTGCCGGGTTTCCGGCAGCACCATGTATGTGACAATTATCTGCGCAAGTCTGATCAGTATATATTTGGCCACTGGTATCAGCCCAGGCACTGTCTACCAAAGTTCGGGCAGTCCAACGCTGAATATTGTGAGGACTGGCGTACTTCCAGGTTTCCATAACATCAAAATTGGGCATATTGTGAATTCCCCAGGGCTCATAGGCATCTGGAGAAACCGGCACATGACGCACTGCTATCCATGCTGAATTCGCATGGGGATGGTCTGCCTGCTCATAATAGGGATTACGACCTAACTTGAACTGGGCATAGACCCGGTACTCACCAGAATTATCAGATTCATATTCATGAGTCCATTCACCGGCATGGCAAGTGTTACAATTATTGTACTGTTGGGAGTGGCAGACAAAGCAGGCCAGATCAGCACCATCACTGGCATCTGAATTGGGCCAATGTTCCTGATGAAAAGCATTGTCATCTCGATCGACTTCATGACAATCCACACACTGGGGTAGATCAGGTATCTGATAACGTGAAGTCAGTTCTGCATCTGCAGACCCATCCCCATGCATATCCTCCTTGTGACAGTCCAGACAAGAATACCCATAACCATTGTGAACATCCGGCACATTACCGGGTACCCGATCCTGATTGGCATTCCAGTCATCACCCACACGGGATCCATGGCAGGCTGTACAAACATTTGCTTCATCAGGCGTGGCTATGAACTGATGGCTATAACCAACAACCTGTTTCAGGAAGCCGCCACCTGCTGTATTGGGACGACTAACGTGACACTGACCACAGGTTGTGTGACATCCTGAGCAATCCTCAGTAAATGCGTCTTTGACATCAGAGGGGCAAACATCAAAAGAATCAAAACCATTTCTGAGAGCCACATGGGCTTTTTCTCCCCACAGGTTACTATGGATACTGGTCTCATTTCTACGAACAATATCAGCGTGACACATGCCACCGCTACAACCCTCTTCTCCAATGATGGAGGGATCGCGTAAAATGCCGCCATGGGCAGCGTTGTAGGCTGATGTATCATCAGTGGCCTCTACTGGAGAAAAACCTCCATGACAACCCGTACACCCAATAGCTGCGTGGGTCGGGTCAATATCAGCATAGGATTCAATACCGCGAATTGCGTTTAATCTGATCCAGACTTTATCCGTAAGCGTCAACGGCGCCGCTCCGCCGCCTCAGCCAGGCGCCTCATGACCTTCTTCAGGTGGATCAAGCACCAGATCATCAATGATACCGCTCAGGGTACCCTTGTTGGTGTGACAGCCTTCACAGCTATAATCTGTGAGCTCCCCTTCATCCACTGGATTAATGGCATCACAACTCCAAAACAGGCTGCTGAAGACCAGCACGCCGGCCACAATAATTTTTCGCATCAGTCGCATTTAAATTTCACCTGAAGTATTTCTTTTAGTTTGTCGACACTTAACACCTGTTGGTAAACAACACAGGTTCTACAATTTTCACCTTTGACCCGGCAAGGTGTATCCTCAAAATCCCAACAAGGTCGGCAGCTCTTGGTTCCAGCCGGACAGGATTCTTTATCTTCCAGGGAACATGGTTTCATTTCATAGCAGGGCAATAAAGAGAGCAAGTACCTGATTCCGGCAAAATTGAGCTTATTCTCATGAATCTGTCTTTGAATGCATTTGATCCATTCTATATCCGCCAGAGTAAAACGACGATGACCTAAAGAGAGCTTATATGGTACAAAAAGGCCTTCACGCTCATACAGTCTCAATGTCTCCACTGAGATGTTAAGCATATGGGAGACGTCCCGAGGTGAGTACAGTTCTTCCTCTGAAAGGCAATTGGGCTGGTTTTTATTATGTGACGACAGTTTCATATTTTCAGTATTCTGAAATACTGTATTTACAAAGTGCGTGCCAAAAGAAGCAGATGTTTGTCAAAAAAAATAATTTTCCTGCGTAAAAGCCCACTCTGATTCAATCAATAGGTATTTCTTACACACAGAATACGTGCGTGTTATTAACTGTTAAGGTCCGTTATTCTTTGTGCTTAATATTATTTCAGGGCTGGTGTCTGGAATTCGAGAAATCATTCTCGCATCTGAGAGATAGTCAAAAGAGCTTGTGGGTTGAGGCAGTCATACCTCATGGAATTCACTGAAAAGCGAAAAACCTTATTCATGTCCTCATTTACTATATATATGTATTATGCTGGAGAGAGCGATTCTCTCAACTTTTCCCGCCAGGGTACTAAGTACTTGTTCAGAGAACTGGCAGAACGGGGTAGTCCACACTATCTTCACACCATGAATATAAAATATCTACTGAATCACTCCGTCATTATCCTAAGTCTGGTGATCCTGGTTTATGGTCAGGATAGTAACTTAGTTCAAAATCTCGAACAGCAGCTCCAGCATCAAGGCCTGGTCAATATCCATACTTTGACTCCTGATATCCTGGTGGATTTAAAATACTCCTCCACTGATAATTTTTTGGGCGCTGATACTTATGGCGATTTGGAAAATTGTTATCTGCAGCCCAAAGCTGCCGCCATGTTGGATGAAGCCCAGAAATTCTTAAAACGAATCCATCCTGAGTTGACCCTGCTGGTTTATGATGGTGCCCGCCCCCGCTCCGTCCAGCGGAAAATGTGGGCCTTAGTAGCCGGTACTCCCTCCCAAGGCTATGTTGCCAATCCAGATCGTGGATCAGTCCATAATTTTGGCTCGGCTGTTGACCTGACTCTGGCAACCAATGCTGGAGCCCCGTTGGATATGGGGACGGCTTTTGACTATTTCGGAAAACTGGCCCAACCCAGACACGAAGAACGCTTTCTCAAAGAGGGCAAGCTCACCTCCGGGCAGATCAAAAATCGAGATCTACTGCGACAAGTCATGACCCATGCTGGCTTCCAGTCCATCTCCATTGAGTGGTGGCATTTTAATGCTGTTCCAGTTAAGGTTGCCCGGTCAAAGTATCCAATCATTGAGTAAGGTTATTCCATGACACTTAAACGTACATTATATATAGTATTACTTATAGCTGGAATCAATCTGGTCCAGGGAATGTCCAAATCCGGTGATCTTCCAACCGATGAATTTGCCAGACGGCGGGCAATCTTTCTGCATGAGTTAAGTGATCTAAACGCCTGTGCAATCTTGCATTCTGCACCCGTCTACGTCAGAAATAACGATGTGGAATACCTCTATCGTCAGGACTCAGATCTCAGTTATCTCACCGGTTGGATCTATCCACACAGTATTCTGGTGATCACCCCCCGGACAGCTGATTCAGATCAAGCTGAGATCACCCTTTTTGTTACCGAGCGCGACCCTGAGGGGGAAGTGTGGACTGGCCCCCGCAAAGGACTTGATGAAGCGGCGGCACTTCCTGGAATTGATCAGGCTCTGGCTTATGGTAACTTTTTTAATCACTTGGGAAAACTGGTTAAGGACTATGATCGTTTAGTCATCTCCTATGGTAGTGATGCAAATTTTCATGCTGAATTTGATAACAATGCGAAACTGATCCGCTACTATCCTGCCATTGTCCAGGAAGCTGCCTCACTCCTGAAAAACCAGCGCCTGGTAAAATCAGAAGCTGAGATCCGGGCCATGGAAAAAGCGATCAACATCACCGGTGAGTCACTGGTTGATGCTTTCAAAATCATCCCCACACTTAGTTTCGAATATGAAGCGCGGGCAGAGATTGAATATGGCTTTAAAAAACGGGGGGCACTGCGTCTGGGATTTCCCTCCATTGTTGGGGCAGGTCAAAACTCCACCTTTCTACACTATGAAGATCAGGCTGGGCCGTTGAACGCTGGCGATATTTTACTCATGGACGTGGGTGCTGAATGGGATTTTTACTCTGCTGATATCACCCGTACGGTTCCGGTTAATGGAACCTTCAGTCCTGAACAAGCCCTGATCTATCAATTGGTTCTAGAGGCTCAAACAGCGGCTATCGAAAGTGTAAAACCTGGTGCCGCTTTCAGAAAACCACATGATATAGCCATAGAAGTGGTCACTACGGGACTGGTAAAGCTTGGACTACTTGAAGGTGAACCAGCAACCTTGATCAAAGAGAAGGCTTATCGGAAATTCTTTATGCACGGAACCTCTCACTGGCTGGGTCTCGATGTACACGACGCTGGAGGTTATGTCAACCCTGATGGAGAGCCCCACTTGCTAAAAGCCGGCATGGTTCTCACCGTAGAACCTGGTATATACATATCTGAATTAGAGGATGTCGATCCCAAATGGTGGAATATTGGCATTCGGATTGAAGATGATGTCCTGGTTACCCCCAAAGGCTACCGGGTGCTCAGTGCTGGAATTCCAAAAACCATTGAACAAATTGAAAACCTGATGCAGCCCTGACAATATTAGTCACGGATAAACCGCAGGAAAGGAATTTGGTGTCTGAATGGTCTTCTTCAGGTAACCATCAAACATTTGACATGCGAATAACTCCCGTCTATATTGCGCGGCTTTGACAATGAAGTTAAGTATAAACACAGTGCCGAGAGGCAGATCAGAACAGGTCTTTGACAGCATAGCACAACTGCAGCACGATGACAGTCTTGAGTGGAAGCCACTTCATCTGGAATTGAAGCTGAGAATTGATCGTCAGGATCAAAATTTTTATTTACAGGGACATGTCACCTGCACCGGCCTCTTTATTTGTGAGACTGGAATGGAGGAATTTAAAGACACTCTGGAAGGCAACTTCAAAATCATCCTGACCTATAATTCGAAACATCTGGACGATAATGAGAGTGAAGACATTATTCTCATTCCCGGACACGAAACAGAATTTGATCTTTATCCTCTGGTACATGACACCGTACTGCTAGCTATCCCCATTTCGCATGTATGTGGTCCTGATTGCGAGGCCGGTAAGGCTCTCCAGGATCAGATTCGACCAAAGGCGGAACTGGATGAGCGCTGGGCTAAGCTAAAAGACATGTTTAATGAATAGGAGATTTTAACTCGTGGCTGTACCAAAAAGAAAAACATCCCGGGCCAAAAGAGATAAACGTCGGACACACTGGAAGGCTACTCTTGCTGGACTCATAACCTGCTCTAATTGCAATGAACCAAAATTACCGCACCGCGTATGTCCTCATTGTGGATACTACAAAGGCAAACAGGTTATCATTCCAAAAGAAGTTTGATCCATTTGATATTTAAGATTGACGATCTCGCAAAAAATGCCTCTCGC
>JAOZSM010000155.1 GCA_029939675.1 Fidelibacterota bacterium | reverse complement strand
GTGTCACTAACAAAGCAATAAAACCGCAATGATTTTAGATTCAGACGGGTTATACTCATTCCGTTATTGGGATTTGAGTGTGTGGTCGGTCACTCACTTGATCCATCCCGGAGTTAATTTAAGAGTCGAAGGATTGTTATGACCGGGTTCTCCAAAACCATATTAAGTTCGTTAATTCTAGCCAGTCTCTGTCTGGGTGGGGCTCCGCTTTATGTGGAGAACAATCTTATCGTACGCTTTGATGAGGGGTTAAATGCAGCTGATATTGAACTTGTGCTGTTGGATCAACCTCTGGAAAGTGTCGACCTGATCAGTGATCCCTTAAACGTGTGGTTATTGCAGGTGGATCTGAGCAAGATCCAATTACACCAGGCTCGCCGTTTGATCGAAAACATCCCGGAAGTTCACTATGTTCAGTATGATCACTATCTCAGCGAACGGCTGGAGCCAGACGATCCTAGCTATGAATTGCAGTGGAATTTTGAAAATACTGGTCAATCCGGTGGAACGGTTGGTGCCGATATTGATACGGAGGAAGCCTGGGAAATCACTACCGGTGGAGAAACTATTTTTGGTCGTGAGATTGTGGCTGGTATTGTGGATAGTGGGTGTGATATGGTCCACCCTGATCTGCTGGCCAATTTTTGGTCAAATCCAGCTGATACTGCCGGCAATGGAATTGATGATGACGAAAATGGCTGGATTGATGATTCGCTAGGCTGGAATGTTTACGGACATAACGGAACTATTCCCACCAGTAGTCACGGAACCCATGTAGCCGGCATTGTAGGTGCTCATTCCAACAATGCCAATCAGGTAGCCGGGGTGAATTGGAATGTAAAATTGATGATTGTGGCTGGAGCCAGTACCACAACCTCCACAGCCATGGAAGCCTATACGTATATCTGGGAGCAGAAACTGGCCTGGATTGAATCAGCAGGTACATCCGGAGCCTTTGTTGTTGCTGTAAATTCTAGCTTTGGAGTAAATAATGCGGACTGTGAGTCCGGCGATTATCCCGTGTGGAATGATATGTATAATAGCATGGGTGAAGCTGGCATCCTGTCAGTAGCGGCCACCACAAACAGTAATTTAAATGTAGATATTGGCGGTGATGTCCCGACCAGTTGCAGTAGTCCCTATTTAATTACGGTGACCAACACCAATAGATATGACGTGAAAGCATCGGCCGGTTACGGGCAGGAGTCAATTGATCTTGGAGCACCTGGATCCAGTATTTATTCGACTAATTATCATCAGGGAACTTCATACAAATCGGGGACTTCCATGTCAACTCCGCATGTGACAGGCGCAGTGGCTCTGATGCATGCTGCAGCTAATGCAGAATTGGCTCAATTTTATGAGGAGCAGCCAGGATTGACGGCCCAAATTATTAAATCCATGATTCTGAGCTCTGTGGATACTTTAGAATCTTTGCAGGGAATTACCGTTTCAGAAGGACGCTTAAACCTGTATCAAGCAGTTCTCAGGGCTGCTGCCTGGCTACCTACAGCAGATGGAGATATGAATCAGGATGAGCAGATCAATATCCAGGATATTATTATTCTGGTCAATCTGATCCTGGGAAATATTGAAGTGACTCCTGAGTTATTGGCTGCTGGTGACCTGAATTATGATACGCAGGTTACAGTTCAGGACCTGATCTACCTGATTGACATAATTCTTCAGTAAACAAGCGGGTCATACTAGCTGTACTTCCCAAATAATTTTTCATTTCACACAACTCTGCGAACTCTGCCTGCCGGGCGAAGCTCGAAGAGCGTAGACGGGCGAGAGGTAGCTTTTTCGAGGCCATCAAATGTGAAGCATGGTCCTGACGAATCATCAGGGTGAGAATTTTATTTTTGCTTAAAAGCCAACCCGGCTTTGACAAAATCCCGAAACAAGGGGTGCGTCCTGGCAACTCTTGATTTGAATTCTGGGTGACCCTGAGTCGCCACAAACCAGGGGTGATCAGTAATTTCGACCATTTCTACCAATTCATTGTCAGGTGAGGTTCCAGAAATAATCATCCCAGCTGCTTCAAGCTGATCCCGGTAAGCATTGTTGACCTCAAACCGGTGCCGGTGACGCTCAGAAATATCCTTTTCACCATAGGCAGCAAATGCTTTTGTGTCAGTTTTGAGAACACAGTCATAGGCACCCAGGCGCATACTGGCTCCCTTGCGGGTCACCTGGTGCTGGGATAGCATCAAGTGAATCACCTGGTGCTCTGCCTTTTCATCAAATTCCTCTGAGTTCGCATGATTTAGACCCACCACATTTCGGGCATATTCGATGACGGCAACTTGCAAACCAAGACACAGTCCCAGGAAGGGAATCTGGTTTTCCCGAGCATATTGGGCTGCCTTGATCTTGCCCTCGATACCCCGTGAACCAAAACCACCCGGAATCAATACGCCATGGACGTGCCCCAGAACCTGCTCCAGGCCAGTGTCAGTCTCAAGATCCTCAGCTTCAATGAATTCGACATTAACTTTGCAGCGATTATCTACGCCAGCATGGATGAATGACTCAATTATACTTTTATAAGCATCTATCATGGCTGTGTATTTTCCGGTAACCGCAACGGTGATCTCATCCTCAGGGTTAAGGATGCGCTCCACAAACTGCTGCCACTGGCTGGTGTCTGCTTCGACATTTTCCAGATGCAATTTTTCCATAACTATCCCTGCCAGGTGCTCTTCCTTGAGGTGCAGAGGGACTTCATAAATAGATTTTGCATCCATGCCCTGAATCACAGCATTGGGACTCACATTGGTAAATAGCGCTAGTTTTTGACGAACATCATCGGTTAGCGGATGTTGGGTACGGCACAGCAGGATATCCGGCTGAAGGCCGATTTCCCGAAGACGCATGACCGAATGTTGACTGGGTTTGGTTTTGAGCTCTTCGCTGGCACCAATGTAGGGGATTAAAGTTACATGTAAGATGATGACATTCTCACGACCACGGGCTTGTTGAAACTGGCGGACAGCTTCCAGAAAAGAGAGACTTTCAATATCTCCCACAGTTCCGCCAATCTCTGTGATTACAATATCAAGAGAAGGGTCGACCTTTTCGGGTGTTTCAACCCGCCGAATGATCTCATCCGTAACATGGGGAATAATTTGAACCGTGCCTCCCAGGTAATCTCCCCGACGCTCCCTTTCTAACACTTCATAATAGATACTACCCGCCGTACTGTTATTGGCTTTGGTCATATTGGCGTCAATAAAACGTTCATAGTGCCCCAGGTCCAGATCAGTTTCGGTACCATCATCAAGTACAAAGACTTCACCGTGTTGGAAGGGATTCATGGTGCCAGGGTCCACATTTAGATAAGGGTCCAGTTTCTGAATGGTAACTTTCTTGCCTTTTAGCTCCAGGAGCATTCCCAGGGAGGCGGCGGCAATTCCTTTCCCTAGCCCGGAGATTACACCACCGGTTACAATGATATGTTTAACTTGATGATCACTCATGATATCCTCAATGTTTTTATAGTGCCTGAAAGGGTCATACTTTAAAAGACTCTTATTACTGGAGGTGTCAGAGCCGGTGTCAGGTGAGATTGTTTATTCATTTTCACCTGGCTCAGCATGACCTAATGTTTGAAATGCTTTCTGGAACAGTTTGAATAGCCCAAAATATGGGGCGCTCTGGATGGTGCACTCTCTGAATTATCGGGAAGTTGGAATAGTGCGTGAGAGCTGGTCTTCATGCAGAGCAATATAGGGCAGACAAGGGGCAGGAAAAACTCTTTCAACGGAAGAGAGCATGTTTTTCAGATCTGGGTAATGGGTTTGTCTTGGCCTTGCTGAAAAAACAAGGAATGTGAAAAGCGCCAGGCCGCGTGCTTACCAGGGGCTTTGTAAGCGTAGTAGTTATGGGTCAATTTGAAGCGGTTCGGCCGGATGGTTTCGACATAATTCTTTTCATTTTCACCTTCCCAATTATTTTAACACCATAATAAAATATAGGGAGGCCTTATGCCCACTGATTTTGCTCAACAAGCAATGCAGATACTACGTGACGGGTCACAGTTTCAATGGTATGTAATTCCACTGTTATCTTTCGTTTTCTACGTTTATGCCAACGAGATGCAGAAGAAAAACTACGCTCTGATCCTGGCTGGTCTGGCCTTCTGGGGTATGGACTGGTTCAATGAGATCGTGAACTCGCTTATTTTCCATTTTACCAATTATGCACCGCTCTGGTGTACGCCGGGAGATTCCGCTTTCGTTATTTTGATCGGATTGAATATTGAGATCATGTTCATGTTTGCTGTGGCTGGGATCATCTGGACCAAGATGCTGTTGCCCAATAAAGAGGATAAGATCCTGGGTGTTCCTAATCGTTGGTTTATTGCAGTGATGGGTTCGATCTTCAGTGTTATTGTAGAGTTTATGCTGAATGCTGTGGATGCTCTCACCTGGGATTATGCTTTCTGGGATATGGGCACACCCTGGTTGATTTTCCTGTTCGGCTATCTCACCTTCTTTATTGCGGCATTCTGGGTTTATGACATGCCCTCCATGAAAAAGAAGCTGATCACGGTAGGTGCTATCTGGGGCTTTGATCTGCTCTGCATCCTGATCTTTGGCTGGGGCCTGGGCTGGTTATAGCAAAATAAAAATGGGTCAGGAATCTGAATCGGTTTGATCACAGAAGCATGATGAAACGGTGAGTTTTTAAGGGTATATGTGCTAATATGTGATACTGGTCGCAAATAATTAGTGACACTTTTAAGGGAAGGATCATTCACCGTTGAGTGGATGATCTCGTTTTGTTCACTGAAGAGGTGTTGATCATTAACCCCTGAAACAGGCCGGGTCAAAACATGTCTGTAGAGAGTAGAGGTACTCCAACCTTATGAAAATCATTGCGCTTAATGGAAGCCACAGCGGTACGCACGGATACACCCATTTCCTGATCCAAAAGATATTTAAGGGGGCTGCCGCAGCAGGGGCAGACTGCGAAGAGATCACGCTGGCAAAATTGAAGATCAACTTGTGCAAAGGGTGTAATGTTTGCCACCAAGACAAGCATTTGCTGCACTGTATACATGATGATAAAGATGATGTTGCCATGATCTTTGCAAAGATGCAGGAAGCTGATCTGCTTATCTATGCGACACCCATCTATGTATTCAATATGTCAGGTCTGCTGAAAATATTTCTGGACCGCTTGAACTCTACCGGCAACAGCAATGATTTCAGACTTTCTGACAGCGGGAAGTTTTTTCACCATATCAGTAAAGATATTTATTCCAAGCCGTTCGTGAGTTTGATCTGTCATGACAATTTTGAAAACGAGGTATCAAAAAGTGTGACAACCTACTTCAGCACTTTTTCAAAATTCATGGATGCACCTCTGGTCGGAACGATTATCCGGCGTTCAGGAAAAATAACGGGATATGGTAAGAACCCTGAGAAAGAGTTGGAGTATCCAAAGATCATTGAAAGTTATCGGGCCATTGAGCAGGCCGGTGAGGAACTTGTACAACAGGGAAGAATTACCAGGAGCACCCAAAAGGTAGCCAGTCAGGATATCATTCCGGTACCGTTCTTCAGCATATTGAAGCACTTCGCAGGTTTCAAACGAAAGGCGATAGAAAAATTGAGGGAGGAATAATACTCTGTTGCTCCTGACAGGATATAAATCTGTCGGTTACTGACATCAATCATTAATGACAAAGCGTATCATAAATGACTATAAGGAGACCTGAAATGTTTACAGATGAAAAAGTTGAACAGATTCTTGAAGGCATTGCCTGGCTGAATAATTTGATGGGAATTTGGTCATTAATTATACCGATAGTCTTTGTAGTAGGCGTTCTTGTTTTGCTGTATTGGAGTTATAAAGATCCATCTCGGAAGCATACTCAATACCTCCTGGCATTTTATGCCCTGATATATATCTATTCCGGATCAACCATTCTCCTGGGCAAAGACTTTATGGGACTAGCTGCTGCCTTAGGTGGTGCAATTGGACTCTGGTCAATTGCCGTACTGTTGATCCTGGACATCATTTTCAATTGGACTGAGATAGTTGTTCCTCATGATAACTATCTAAAAAGCGTGTCCTGGTTCCTGATCTTTGCTGGAATATTTATTTATCCACTATTAGAACTTGCCCTGGGCTTCCATTATCCCGGAATGGTCTTTTTCGGAGCTGAATGCCCCACAACCATTAGTTTGATCGGTCTGTTGATCGGTAGTATTCCCAGAACGAATAAGATATTATTGGTGCTCGTCAGTCTAAATGCTATTGCCACAGGTGGCAGTGTTGCAATTCATGGAGCCGGCTTTGATTACCTGTATGCTTTTGCCGGGGTTTTAGGGGTACTTACGCTGGCGATCTACTTCAAACAAATTTTTTCAAGATCCGTTAAGGTATAAAAAGTGAACAATAATCTGGTTGACCAAAGCAAATGTGCCCAATGTAAACTCTGTATTGAGGTCTGTCCGGTAAACATGCTGGGTGTGGATGAGTCGGGACAGGTAAATTTTATAGCTGAACGGGAAAGTTTGTGCATTGAATGCGGGCAGTGTATGGCTGTTTGCTCAACAGATGCAGTGAAGATCGGGAAATATACATATGCGGAAAACTTTTACCGCTTGCCCAAAGATCAGGCTGATGCCCAGTCCTTCATGGATCTGCTGGCCACGAGACGATCTATTCGAAACTATAAGGCAAAACCGGTTTCTCAGGAACTAATTCAGCAGGCTTTGGACAGTCTTGATTATGCTCCTTACGGGGCCGAACCTGACAAAGTTCATATCACGGTTATCCACAATCGTCAAATCATTGAACAGGCTCTGCCGCCCATGGAGGCCTTTCTGGATGATATTGTAAAGTGGATTGAGAATCCCATCGCCTCCTTTATGATCAAACGCAAAAAGGGGTTGGAGCTGTTCAATACGATCAAAAATCACCTATATCCCATGGCTAAATTAGAGAACTATAAGCTGAAATACGGTGACCGAATCACACGGGGAGCACCGGCAATGATCATTTTCCATGCAGATCCGGGAGCTGAGGAACACACCAACAACGCCATGATTTATGCCACCTATGTGATGCTGGCTCTCCACGCGCTGAAGCTGGGAGCCGCCATGAACGGGATCGTCTCGGC
>JAOZSM010000154.1 GCA_029939675.1 Fidelibacterota bacterium | reverse complement strand
GCGATCAGAATTTGCCTGGTTACTTTTTCAAAGTCCACTCTCAGTTCGGGGGCAATTATACATTGGAAAATGTTTGTAAACCAAATGATATCATCTCCTTTGACTCCGGCAAAAAGGGCACCGCGGACATGAGCCCGAAATTGATTGACCATCCCGGAAGCCATAAGTGATGCAACTACGGCAATCTCGCGATCCTTGAGAGCCAAACCCGGGCGGGACAATACCCTCCCATACCCATCTTCGATCATCCAACGGGTCAGATCAGGATGCAGCTCATCCATAACTTCCAAGAGCCGTGTATGATATTTACCATAGATGATCTTACTTGTGGCTGCACCAGCTTTGGTATGATCTTCAACATGTTTTTTTAGCCCGGCTTGAGGAAAGTGTTTTCTAACCAGCTTGAGTGCTTCAATTGTTTTGGGATATCCGGCAAATAGAAGTGTTTGTAAAATGGTTTCCTCAACAGCTTCCTGATCCAACACCCCAGCACACCTGCCAAGCCATTCATCCAGAGCGGCCATATCATTCAGCGTCGTGGCAGCAACCAACACACCCAGCAACAACATGCGTTGCCGGCGGGGGTCCTGCTCAGTAGACCAGGTCTCATTAAAGTTTGAATTACAGGATGAGGACAGAACAGACGCTACCATAAGCGTATAGGATAATCGCAACACAGGGGGATGAAACCATATAATGAAGTTTTTTTAGCAGCGACAAACTTTGACGATCCCGCAAAAAGTCCCTCTCGCAGAGAACGCAGAGACGCAAAGTGTTGATAATTAAGGACATAGCCCATAATCGTATAAGTTGCTGTATTTATTGATGTCAGGGTGATAATCGTGTTCTGTCATATACTTTTTGCGAAGCCGTCAAACTTTGTTACTTGTTTAAATATTGCCTTTTTCTCACGCCCTGCGTAACAATTAGGTTTTCATTTTGTGAAAACCTTACTGCGTAATGGTTTGAAGGGTATTGTCGGAGAAGTAGCCTGCTCTTTGGAGCCTGTTGATTCAGCAGAAGGGCTTCATCTCATAATTATAATACCGGAAAGATTATTTACCACTTTAAGGCTTTACTGGCTATATTTATTACCGATTGATGACAATACTAGCAGAAGTAATGACCAGGAGCTATCATGTTAGAAATATTAAAAGCGATTATTCTAGATTTTCAGGAGCAGGAAAATGATACTGGAATTCCCCGAAGACTCGAAGTAACTCCAGTTCCAAACAAAGCAACTATCTGCATAGGTGCAAGGAGAAGCGGGAAATCTACCTACCTATTCCAATTGATTCAGAAGCTGTTGGATTCGGGGGTATCACAAGAAAACATCCTGTATATTAACTTTTTTGATGACCGCCTGCATGCACTCCAAGCCGATAATCTTGGGATGATTCTGGAAGCATATTTTGGCCTGTTCCCGGAGAAAAAGAATACTGAAAAGATCTACTTGTTCTTCGATGAAATACAAGTAATCCCTGGCTGGGAATCCTTTACTGATAGAGTGATGCGAACAGAAAACTGCCAGGTCTATATCACAGGATCATCAGCGCAAATGCTATCCAGAGAGATTGCAACCCAGATGCGAGGTAGGGCACTCTCGTGGGAAGTATTCCCCTTTTCATTCGCTGAGTGCCTGGATTATCAAGAGATAAAGCATGGATCAGATCTTTCTACAAAGCAAAGGTTACTGATCCAGAAAGCATCTGAAAAATATTATGAAACCGGAGGGTTTCCAGAAGTTCTGGGTTTAGACTCCACCCTTCGAATAAAGATTCACCAGGAATACTTCAATGCTATGCTATTCCGAGATATCATAGAGCGATACGATATATCCCACCCAAAGGCAGTCAAAGATTTGGCCCTAAAACTAATTGATAATACAGGATCACTGTATACGATCAACAAACTTACTCAGTACCTCAAATCCCTGGGACACAATGTACCTAAATCCTCTGTTTCAGATTATCTCAATTGGTTTGAGGATGCGTACATACTCTTTACAGTGCGAATGTTTGATGCGTCAATAGCCCGGGCTAATGTTAACCCCAAAAAGATCTACTGCATTGATCATGCAATGGTATCATCCTTAAGCTCAGGAATATTATTAAATTCAGGGCATCTGTTAGAGAATATTGTCTTCACCACCTTAAGACGATCTTCATCAAAAGTGTTTTATTACCGTACGAACGGAGGACGAGAAGTTGATTTTCTGGTCTTGTCTCAGAAACGGACCAAAACTCTTTTCCAGGTTTCCGAATCACTAGAAGATCCAAAAACTAAAACTCGTGAAGTGACAGCGTTGACCGAGGCAATGACTGAGCTAGGTCTGTCAGAAGGAACTATTGTGACCCGAAACGAAGAGGATTCTTTTGCCGTCGAGGCTGGCAAGATTCATGTTGTGCCCGCTTGGAGATTCATTCTTAACGGGGTTAATTGCTAAATGATGTCGACACAATAAGAGCACCCCAGGCTGGTTTGATAGGCACTCCTGATAGCCCCGCAACGTACAATACAGCATATTGAATCAACTGTCTTACAGTCCACCATCTTAACTATTGTTCCATACATTAGATAACTTGTGCAGTGTGCGTTACACACTGATGCATGTTCTGACCACACTTAATCCCTCGCGCAACGGATAGTAAGCCCGCTTCTCTTATCGTCGTTGACCCGCCAAACACCTGAACCGCTAGAAGTCAGTACACGACTCCGCGCGGTGCTACTATCGAGCTCAGTAGCAGACCAGAAGTGACCGTAGGCGCCCATATCTCCGTAACCACCATCGCTACCGTAGCGGGCACCACCAGGTAGCGCAGTGAAACCGCTCTCATTGGTGACTCCGGCATTAGGACCATTCCAATGACTGGTTCCTGACTCCTTGAGTTTACCTCCCGCTACACTGCTGCCACCCAGATAATCAACCAGGGTTTGCCATTCAGCATCCGTGGGAACATGCCAGCCTGCTGGAGCTACATTTATGCTGTCTGTCACTGTATGCCAATTATACAACGCTCCATAGGTATCGACTTCGTTAGCAGCGTTATTGTTGTAGATGCAATAGGCACCACTACTTGTGCTTGTCCAGTCACCATCTGATGTCAAATTCGGGATGGCTGTACCGTCTCGATAATGGGTCACCTTCAAGTTCTCGGCCATCCACAATTGATCTCCAATAACGATTATTTCGTAAATGTTACCATCATAATCAACTAGTGGTGTTATGGCAGTGGCGGTGGCGGTGGCAGAATAAGATGAAGTATTTATTGCTGTATATGCTGCCACACGATACTCATAACTCGCACCCAGGGCCAATCCCATATCTGTGTATTCGGTTATATTTGATTCTACCGTACCAACCTCAACATATCCTGATCCGGAGTCACGCTCCAAGTAGTTCAAGAGCAGCCTAACCTTCCTACTTGAAACAAATTATATTATTAGTATGTTAAACGAGATGATGAACACCTGTCACCAATCAAATATTAGTCTGATATGATCGAGATCATCCTTGCGGTAATCGGTCTGATCCTCAGCTTTATCTTTGCCGGAGCTGAGATTGCGCTATTGTCGTCCAATCGCTTGCAATTAGAGGTCTGGCAGCGACGGTCAGTGAGGGGCGCGGCCTCTGCCTTAAAGGCCAATACTGACCCTGAAAAGTTCCTTACAGCAACCCTGGTTGGTAACAATATCGCCAATATCATGACCACCTCTTTTGCCACGGTCATGTTGATCCGGGTTATTCCCAGTGAAAGTCTGATCCTATTGATCATCGCTGTGAGTGTTCTAATCTTTGGTGAGATTATCCCTAAAACCCTCTTTCGGGAATTCCCCAATGCCTCAATGCTGTTCTTTGGTCGCTTTGTCCGCGTCGCTGAGATCATATTCTATCCTTTGACCATTCTTTTGGGTTTCTATCGCAGAAAAATTCTTCATAGTGATGAAGTTGAGAGCCAGACCAACCTGGATTCTGAAGAACTACACCTGCTTTTCAATGACCCAAAAGAAGAAAGCGGCGTTGATGTCCACGAGCGGCAAACCATCGCCCGCATCTTTACTTTTAAAAATACTTCCATCAGTGAGGTGATGACCCCGCGACCGGATATGACTGCTGTTGCCATCGATAGCAGCCTGGAGGAAGTGGAAACAGCCTTTTTGGAATCGGGCTACTCAAAGCTACCGGTTTATGAAGAAACCATCGATGATATTACGGGATTGATCTTCCTCCATGACATTTTCCGGGGCGCTACAGAACTACGCCAGGTCATTCGTGAAGCCTATTTTGTCCCTGAGACCAAAGCCGCTGATGAACTTCTGGGTGAAATGAAATCTAAAAGTTTGTCCATCGCCATTGTCATTGACGAGTACGGCGGCACCGCTGGATTGATTACCATGGAAGATCTTTCTGAGGAGTTATTTGGCGAATTTACGGATGCTTTTGATGAAGAAGACTCCCCTGTTCAAAAACTGGAAAAGGGTCTCCTGGTCAAGGGCAACGCAGAGATCGATCTGTTAAATGAGCTGCATGATTTTAACATTCCCCCCGGTGAATATGAAACTATGGCTGGCTACCTAATTGAAAGCCTGGGGCACATCCCTCAGAAGAATGAGCAATTTCTGACTGAGACCCATCGCTATGTAATTTCATCTTCAACCCCTACCCGCGTCGAAACAATTTTTATTCAAGAGCGCTAACAGATCAGTTTGGGCTTCCTTTCACTTATTGATCGTTATCTGATCCGGGCATTTTTCTCTACGATGTGGACTGTACTCATCGGTTTGGTGGGCATTTTTACCATTGCTGATTTCGTGGAGAAGATTGACAATTTTGTTGATGCCGGTGCTGGTGCAAGTCTCATCCTGATCTACTACGGTTACAGTCTACCATACTTTATTGATATGGCCCTTCCCATGAGTATGCTCCTGGCAACAGTCTTCTCATTGGGGACCCTGAATAAGAATTATGAGATTGCTGCCATGCGGGCTTCAGGTGTGAGTATGCTCCGAATTGCCAAACCACTGCTGATCCTGGGAATCACTTTTACTTTATTTCAGTTTTTATTCCAAAATCTGGTGGTGATGCCCTTTAATCATCAGCAAAAAGAGATCACGCGAAATATTCTTAAACCGACTCGGAGCCCTAAAAAGCTAAAGGAAATCGTGCGCCAGGACCTTAATGGGAATATCATTGTGATCAAATCCTACGATGTTACTAGGAATACCGGTCGAGATATCTCCATTCTGGCCTATCAGGATTCAGGTATTACTGAGCGCTGGGACTATACTCGCCTCCAATGGGATGACTCCCTGCAGACCTGGCGCAAAAGTGCTGGTTTAAACCGGCGTTTTGATGCCCAGGGACGACTTTTATTTTCCAAGATGAGTATTCAGGACAATCTGCCTGTAACTTTGACGCCGGCCGATATTCGCAAAGCTCAGATTCGACCCAACGAGATGAATATTTTCCAACTCAGAGACTTCATTGAGAAGAAAAAGTTGTTGGGGCTTAATCCGCATCGCTGGATTGTGGATTATCACTTTAAGTTGGCTTTCGTAATGACGGGTTTCATCGTCATCTTTTTGGGGATTAGTTTTGCTCTGCGGGGAACCCGGGAAAACCTGGCTGGGGCGGTGGGAAAAAGTGTCCTGACCCTCTTTATCTACTATATTTTACTCATCGGCGGGCAAAAGATCGCTTACAATAGTTCCATGCATCCGGCCTATGCTGTTTGGTTTGGCAATGTTCTGTTATTGATTACCGGTACCTGGCTATTCATTCAAACCTCGAAAAAATAGCCAGACAAATCCGGAAATATTAACCTAGCTCTGAGATTTTAGCGGGCAGCTACTCAATCCAAAAATAGAGTATATAAGACATCTGTTCATCAGCGCGGTGGCTAAAGGAACGACACCTACCAAAGCCCAGTAACGTGCATTTCCTTCTAGAATAAAGAATAAGCTGAACAAGCCCACGGCCAAGATCAAACGGATTACTTTATCGATAGAACCAACATTTTTTTTCATATCATCCTCCTGTGTAGATGTAATACCAATTCTACAGTTCCAAATGCGCGGAACGTGTTATGCTTCGAGAGCCTCAGCAAGACACTCCAGCTCGTCACACTGAGCACTTCGGTTTTACTCAGTATAAACTCCGTCGAAGTGCAAAGGGAAGTATGACACAGACCACGCAAATGGAACTGCAATTAGTATAATGGTTATTTTTCATGGGAGTAATATGATGTGTTGAGTTGCTGTATTCTGTGACAATGTCACATATCGGTAATATTAATTCTTGATTATAACGGCATTAAAGATTCAGCAAGCGGAATGATTACCCCCCGGTTCTGTTTTACCAGTCCACGTCGTTCAAAATCTTTCAGCAGTCGGCTGATAACCTCACGCGCAGAGCCCAGCTCTACAGCTATCTCTTCATGGGTCATCCTTATCTCATGCCGGCGAGGTAAGCTCTTCATTTTTTCCCTCAGGAATGCCATAAGACGCTCATCGAGCTTGCGAAAAGTCAACTCTTCAATCAGTGCTAAAACACCTTCCATCCGATTAGCCAGAGATGCGAATACAAATTGACGAATAACTTCATTCTGAGCCACCCAATCTCTAAAAATGTCCGCCGAAAACACCACTGCTTCTGCTGGTGAATCGACAATAGCTGTTGCTGGATAAGGAGTTTGAGCCAAAACGCAAGAGGCAGTCAGAATACAGGTTTCTCCTTTTTCCACATGATAGAGTGTAATCTCGCGACCACTTTCACCACGCTTGAAAACCCTGATATCTCCGCTACCCATTAAAGCAATGCGACTACAGCTATGTCCCTCTTCAAAGTAAAAAGCACCAGCAGGCAAACTGGCAAGTTCGGCATTTCCCAAGACCTTCTGTTGAAATGTATTGGAAAGCTTTTTAAAAAACGGAAACAGCTTCAGAATATCCTGCTTTTTAAGATCAGTAGGAATCATCTATTGCCTGTTGAGTAATAAAAGTATATCTAAAGTTGACGACTTCGCAAAAATTATATGACAAAACATGAATATCATCCTAACACCAATAAATATGGCCACTTAGGAGAACACTGACTATGTTCTTAATTATCAACACTTTGCCTGCCTGCGCGGAGACCGACTTCGGCATAGGCAG
>JAOZSM010000153.1 GCA_029939675.1 Fidelibacterota bacterium | reverse complement strand
ATACCAAAAGAGAGTTTACTTCCATCAGTAAAGAGACCAACTGCCCAGGCTAGATCAGCATCTAAAGCCACATCCGTTGCAGCATCAGCTGGATCAGGATTGCTGGCAATACCAGGTGGCTCAGCAGGAACAAAAATCTCTGGACCGGCGAAATCATCAATGTAAAGATAATACAGATAATTTGATACATACTTTAAACCAACATAGATATTCGCGCCTTGATGAGCGCTGAGATCCATTGTTGTATCAGTCCAGGAAGATGATACGTTAGCAACAATATCACCACCCCATGTAAATGAAGCTGGATCAGCATCAGTAGTAGAAATACCAATCTGGAAAGTCTCTGGATTCCAACTGCTGTAGGCTTTGTAGAATAGCTGAAGCGTGTCATCGCCAGCAGTGATAGCCAGTTTAGGTGTGATCATGTACTGCGTATAATCAGTTGCAGAACTTATAGATGAGAAGCGGGCACTATACGTCCCGGTATTTCCAGGAGTACTTTGGATAATACTATTTTCTGTATTATTTGAGATCATGCTCCAGCCAGCAGGTGGAAAATCACCCTCAAAGCCCTCAGTAAGAGCACTTCTGAGCCCACTATTATTGACCTCCATGGGTCGTGTTTCATTTGCCCACTGAGCATCACGCAAACTCAATTCATTTTCAATGAGTTGCTTCTCAGCAGTTGTTATGCTCTGCCCGGCATCAAATTTTGCCAAAGCAGTTTCCATTTGCCGCATTTGATCAACATCAGCTGACCATACCATAGCAAAAGAAAACAGGAAAATAAATCCTGTGAGTAACGTTTTACGCCACATACATCCTCCGTTTGTTTGTTTGTTCGCTATAACTAAAGTTTTATCAACAGGTTATCTGTTGACTCCTTTCATTTTAGGAATTTTGAACATATTAGGCCTCGACACCAAGTCCTCCAAGCATTAAAAGTAGCAAAATTATAACTTTTATTCTGGATTTGACGTGGGTCACTAGTAAGAGTTAAAAATTAAAAGTGAAAAATTAAAAGTGACGATCTCGCAAAAAGCCCCTTTCGCAGAGAACGCAGAGGCGCAACGTGTTGATAATTAAGAATATAACCTGTGTTCGCATAAATGACTATATTTATTGATGTTAGGGTGATATTCATGTTCTGTCATATACTTTTTACGAAGCCATCAAAGTGAAAAGTTGAAAGTTGAAAGTTGAAAAGTTTACCGAGTAGTAGCTCTGTACCCAAAAAAAGGCGCGGAGTTAAGTCCGCGCCCTCAAATTTTAACCCTGCGAAGACTGATCGTCTTCGCAGGGAGTTTTCTAACAGTTTATTTGATGTAGGCCATCTTGTGAGTCCGGGAATAATTGCCAGCCTGCAAGTGGTAAATATAAATGCCTGCAGCTACGGGTTCACCAGATTCATCCAAACCATTCCACAGTACCTCGTAACGACCCACAGCCTGGGTACCAGACACCAGTGTCCGGACCTGCTGACCCAGCATGTTGTAGATCACCAATTGGGCCACACCAGCTTCCGCAATATCATAGCGGATATTAGTGGTGGGGTTAAAAGGGTTGGGATAGTTCTGCATCAAGCTGAACTCGGTGGGAGCCGGTAGACCAATATCAATGATACTTACCAGACATTCACATTCGATCTCCACACCACCGGCACCGGAAAGAATCAAATCTTCCACGGCAAAATCAGTGGCTCCTGTGGCGTTCTCATCAATGACCTGAACTGGAACATCCATGAGTAAACCGGAGGAAAGATCAATCTGTCCACCGGTAAGATCAATGGCTAGAACCCGCATGGTATTGTCGGTGAGTGAGGTGTATAGCGCTACATTCTCATTCCCTTCAGCCAGGGTTGGAATACCCAACTCAATCACTGTGGCATCAAAGACCAGGTCGGCCTGGAAACCAGAAATCAAGCCTTCATAGGTTACCGTCACTGGGATATTCTGCCATTCGCGGTTGTTTAGTAGTGATACTGGTTCAACTACGACTGCTACATCTTCAATGATGGGAGCATCTTTAGCAAGCCCAGGGGGCATATTCAGTACGGCCTCGATCAGGATTACAACGTCAAGTACGTTATAAGCACCATCTCCATTGATATCCAAAACAGCCAGTTCATCTGGAGTTACTGGTTCACCGGTGAGCGTTACGATCTCGATGAGACGGGAAATATCCAGAATATCCAGGACACCATCTCCATTGAGGTCACCCATAATGAGACCCTCTTCAACCGTGAATGGAGTACTTTCGGAAGTGTCATAACCATTGCTACCACCGCCAGGACCTACAACAATCTCTTCACCATGGACAATTTGATAGTAAGCCGGGTCGTAGATTCCATCACCATACGAATCATAGATCGTGAAGACGTAATTTCCAGGAACCAGATCAAGCAGCCAGGTATAAAGGGTACCAGCTGAAGTAAGATCACCAGATCCAATCCCGTCTGCGATTGTACCGTTGGCATCCACAATATCCCATGAGATCTCGGTGGGATAGTTGTCTGTAAGAATTTCCAGAATATAAGGAGCTGGTCCGATCCATACATCCAAACCAACAGATTCACCATAGTTCGGGACTTCATCAAAACCGATTAACTCATAATGATGGGGGCCATCACTGACACCAGCATCATTAAAGGTCCATTCATAGATGTCCACAACACCAACCTCAACACCATCCCGCAGGATTCGAATACCCTCAAGGTCAATACACTCCGTGCCATCCATATTTATAATTGGATCAACCCATTCTAATGAAACGAGATGACCTGTAACCATACTGGATACACTGGTCGGTGGTGCCGGAGCCATATTGGCACTGGCCTCAACCATGTCGGAAGGACCAGAATCTTCGCCATTGCTGTAGGTCGCAGTGACTTCATACATATAGACAACGTCCTCACCAACAGGATCGGAGTAACTGGTTTCAGTGGTCTGAGCCAGTAGATCACCATCACGGAAAACATTATAGATACTGATATCACGTAAGCTTTCTTCAGTAGAGATCTGACTCCAGTCAATAACGGGGTCAGAAGGTGTCGGTATATAATCCGGATTCGGGATTAAATCTGTACCGACCGTAGCAACTGTGTGTTCACGGTTAGCCATGAGCTCATCCTTGCTGATGATGGGATTGTTCCCTGCCAGCATTTGGGTGACTCCCTGACCAAAGATGGTTGCACGATGCATGTAATCACCGCCATAACCCAGAACATCACCATAGGTCCACATTCCGTCCTGCATGGTTACCATGTTATCGGGATAGTCAACAGCTCCATCAACACCATAACCTTCTGGATCACCAGCAGTCTGCCAATCTCCAACATGACTTGCGATGACATAGAAAGGTCCTGTCAAACCGGCAGCATCTGGATAAACAGTTGCCCAGCCATCTTCAGTAACAACTTCTTCATCAAAGATCACCGTACCGGGGACGCCACCTGCATCTGCAAGAACCATGACTCGGATGGGACCGTGAGTATCATTTGGCCATGGCCAGTACTGATCACCTTCGGACAGAATTTTCACCGAAGCTGAAACCACATCATAGGAATCAACCGGATCAAAACGGGTACCGTGGGCAAAGCCGTCTTCAAATGTTGCATAGAAGTAAAAGGAGTTGGCCAGAACGCCATCATCAAATGACAGGGCAAATTCCTCACCACCACCTGGTTCACGCCATGATAACTCGATATGATCATCAAAGTTGCCATTGGCTGACAGATTTTCTGGTGGTGCTTCACCAACAATAACCAGGACACGCTGGGAAGCATCTGATTCCATACCACCTGCATCCAGAGCTTTAATCCGGAAGCTATAGGTACCGTCATTAAAGATCCCTGCAAACTGTGATCCTGTTTCAAAGACATGCATTTCATCATTGACATAAACGTTATAGCCTGTCAAATCATAGTCCAAGACATCATCCCAATCAACACTCACCTCATCTGTAACATCATTAACAGTCGCTGTCACATTCTGAGGAATAGAGGGTGCATGATTAAGCGGTATGGCACAATCTATATTTGAATGGGTTGTAGCAGAGGTATAGACTGAAGCAATGGTATAGCAATATTCCGTGCCATTATCCAGATCTTCACCAACATTCCAACCATCGAGATAACTGTAGGTATCGGTAGTAAGAACTTCCGAAACAGCTACACCATCGCGATATACCTGGAATCCGTCAAAGCTACGTTCTGATCCCTCATTATTTACCTGAGGTACTCGAATTTCAGCACCGGAAAGATCCATATCTTCAGGATTCAAACCAGCGGCAAACAGCTTATCAAGTTCAGTATCCTGATCGTAGACAAATCCTGCAACGGTTGCATCATCAAAGGTAACTGATATTCCATAATCACCTGTTGCACCTCCAAAACCATCAACCACGATGAGATAGACACCTTCTGGCAGGAAGGCCCCTTCAATGGTGGAATAGAGTCCGGAATATTCACAGGCAGAATCGTCATTATAAAGGCCGGTTGATGTAATACAATCAGCATTGAAGATTTCAAGCTTGGTGTCAAAGTTGGTCAGTTCTGAACAGAGTGATACAGTAATCACGCCATCATCCGGCATCCAGAGCTGATAAGCAACATCATCACCATCTGAACCGGACACATCAAAATCATTACCTGTACCTACATTTGAGCCGGCAGCTTCGTAAGGCATACTTTCGATAAGTACATCACCACAATCCAGCAGACCAGGCATCATGTCACCAGGTGCAGACCAGGTCAGGAGAACCTGTCCGTCCATACCGGATTCAGCACGCAGTCTTTCTGGTGGCAATGGTCCTGTTGGCACATCAATCTCTTCAGACATTTCTGATTCAGCATCTTCAGCATCAATGGCAGTTACCACGTATTCATAAACACCAGCTTCAGCCATGACTTCAGAAAAGGTAGATACAGCAACATTAGCGATCATCACATCATCGCGATATACATTGTAGCTAGCCATATCATATTCGGTATTATCATCCCAATCCAGAACCACATTGGAGTCTTCGTCCCCGGCACCAGTCAGACCCACAGGGGCAGCTGGAGCATGGTTCATTGGAGTACCAATTAGTTCAGGAGAGAGGGAAAGTTCAGTATCATCTGGATACCAGGCACCAATTATGTAATAGTAATCCGTGCCGTTGATCAGAGGAACAAAATCATAATATTCAAAACCAGCTACTGCAGAATTGGTATCTACAACAGCATAAGGAGTAACATCAACAGCAACCGGACTGGTGAGCGATCTAAAAATCTGATACTCAGCCATTTCGGACCGCATTTCGCGAACCGGACTATTGATAAAGACCGGTTCAAAGTTAGTGTATTCGCCAATGTGATATAATTGATCAGCGTTTTCACGAGCGGCATTTTCAGGCTGAACACCCCAGAGACCGGTATTTGCTGCAAAGGTAGCAACACCATCTGAAGGACCAACCGTAATGGCGTCCAGCATCCAGACGTACCAGAGACCCTGTCCATCACCATCAATGGCTTGCCAGGCTAACTGAACACTCTGACCAGCATAGTCTGACAGATCAACGGTGTAGGGTTCCAGCCAGGTATTCCAACCGGGATTTTCAGGATTATCATAAGGTGGTAAAGCTGACAAGTCCAGGAGCTCATCCCAGTTCAGGCCACCATCTGTTGAAGCCTTCACATAATAGTGATCACCACTTTCTGAACCCTGATATCCGTAGGCCCAGAAGGTCAGTACATCACCAGCGCCAACACTTAGCTCGGGAGTAAATAACCATTCATCCTGGTGTTCATAATCCCACCAGACACCTGCAGAAAATACGCCTTCAAAGGCTGGGGCTCCCAAAATATCATCATAAAGCATCCAGCTTGCATTTGCGTTCGTTTGCAAGGCACTCCAGTCAGCAGGAGGAAAAATGCCACTTTCAAAATCTTCATAGAGACCTTCTCCACCCATGGTGCCAGGTGGCAACCAGGATAGCATAACGCCTCCATCCAGACCAGATTCAGCATTAGCTGCTGCCGGTGGCAGATTACCAACGGGTAGAATAACCGTATTACTGGCACTAGACTCAGCATCTTCAGCATCTATAGCTGTTACATAATAGCGATAAATATTCGAAATCGGCAGATCCTCGGTAAAGGTAGTATCCGTTGTATTGAGAATCACGACAGCATCACGATAAACATTGTAGGAGGCGAAATCGTAGTCTGAATTAGCATCCCAGGTTAAGGCAATATTATGATCATCAATCACAAATGTCAGATTCTCGGGAGCCAGTGGTGCCCAGTTTTCAGGTGTAGCGCAAGCCATAACAGACATGCTGTTGCCACCCGTATCGTAGACTGCTTCGATCTCATAGCAATACTCTACACCATTTGGAATGTATCCATCAGTGTACTCGTAGGTATCAGTAGTCACGGCACCGGAAATATCAACACCATCACGATAAACTACAAAACTCGTCAGATCACGTTCACGGTCAAAATTTTGTAGAACCAGGTTTTCAAAAACAAGTTCTTCAATAATATTCAACTCTGCCAGGTTGCTGGGAGCAGCACCCTTGGGACCCTGGGGTTCTGCATCATAGCCTGTACGATGCATGGCCAACATACCTGCACCACCAAAAGTAACACTCTCGGAAGAGGCAAAATCGCCACCTGTGGCAATCAGATTACCATCTATAAGAAGATTGTAATATCCTTCACCATAGGTACAACAAATACCATCACCGAATGCATCATAGATGGTAAAGATATATGTCGCGGGAGTCAGTTCCACATCCCAATTATACACGGTTGCCGGTGTATTTATAATACCCTCGTCAGTGGCAATCACGACACCCGTTTCATCAATGATATCCCAGGTTGTCTCACCAGGATAATTATCGGTAAATATTTCAACGGAAACGTTCATGTTCATAACACCAGGTTCCATCCAGGTTAGATAGACCTGTCCGTCCATACCTGATTCAGCAGTGGGATACATGGGGGGAAGATTACCAACCGGCAGGGTCAGGATTGGAGAGGGTGTGGATTCTGCATCCTCTGCATCCACTGCGGTTATCACATAACTATAGTAACCACCAGTTGTTAAAACATCTGTATAACTCGCTACTGAACTACCGCCGATATTGACATCATTCCGATATATGTTATAGTGATCGAAGTCATAATCAATAT
>JAOZSM010000152.1 GCA_029939675.1 Fidelibacterota bacterium | reverse complement strand
CCAAAAGCCGTTCCTGAAGCAGAGCCCAGTAACATCAGTGTTGCTTGACCAAAACTAAAGTCGTCGGCCCCAATCCATTTATCATAGGCTAAAACACTCCCGATCGCGCCCAAACTATTGACTAGAAAGAAGACTTCGTCACCATCATCCTCAACAAAAATCGATTGAAACATCATAGTATTAAAATATCCAAAGTTCCACCCCTGGAATAGCATAAGGGCATCCCCAAAACTATACTGTTTATCCTTACTTAACTGATATCCAGCATAAGCCCCCAGAGGATAGGCCAGCAACTCTATGACTGTTCTTTGTTTTTCCCAATCAGCTTCTTCTGCATAATAACGGTCCCACTGTCGGTTATCATAGGGATAGTAACTGTCAAGGTACTCTGGAGCGGGGTTAATTGCATTGTAAAGCGACCTGGCGGTCACCCCCGCCACTCCGGTCCACATGGTCCAGACCCAGGCTTGGCCATTGCTGGGATTATATCTCTTAAACAGATATTCCCCCCCATAGTGACCTGCCGGAACTGACGCCATCAACATCCAGGCCCAGGCTGTTTTACGTTCATCATACTCGGAACCACCATCCAGTTCAAATATTTCATTGATCCCCAGACCGTAGCGTAGACCCAGTAATGATCCGTAGCGCATCATCTGAGTTCTGGAGTGGGATATCTCCCGCTTTTTTGTGTATTGATAAGTCAGGTAGAAAGCACTCCCCATTGACACCATGACTCCCCCGGTATACCAGCGAAAATCATCAGCATGAAGCACGTAGGGAATCCCCCAGCCATATAATCCCGCTCCAATTACAATATTTTGAAGAACCAGAGGCCAGCGGCCGGTTTGATCCAATGGTTGTGGCAGAGTAAATCCCCAGCGAGATTCCCAGATTTGACTACTATCAACCGACAGCATGAGAGACTCTACCAAAATATCCATCAGTGCTCGTTCTTCACTGGTGATCTTATCGTCTAGCATGGCGGTATCCCATGCTCGTTGATACACCGATTGATTTTTGAGGGAATCGAGCTCCTGTGTTAAACCAACACTTGCGAGAATGATCAGCAACATAATTGATAAAAATGTCTTCATGGTAGCCTCCATGCATTTTAGATAAGAAGATAATGCCTTGACCACGATGCTAAAGTAAAATCGTCAAACACTTATTTTGGGTAAATTCAGACTCGATCTCCGGGGCTTTATTCAAAATTACTTTTAAATCTTTGTCTGGCTTGTCGTAGAAATTCGAAATGAATATCGCTAGACCAACCTTGCATAACGAACCCTTCGGGTTTAATTAGTTGAGATTCCAGAAAGGATATTCAAAGCCTGATGAACGCGTCCCCAAATAAAGAACAGATCAAGAAACTTCGTAGACAGCTCAATCAACGCCGAGCTCGTTATGTTTGGCTTCAGAATATCCTATTCAAGATTAAATCATTCGATCAGCTGTTTGTCATGATCATGGCCATGCTCATCGGGGTGTTTGCTGGTGTTATTTCAGCCGGATTCCGAACGCTCATTGATACTTTTCGTCAGGGCTTATGGGGTGAAGGTCAACTTTTGGATGTCGTCATGACTGCACCGCTCTATCTCAAGATCGGTATCCCGGCTTTTGGTGGTGCTGTCGTTGCCTGGAATGTTCAACGCTTTGCACCCGAAGCAAAAGGACATGGTGTTCCCGAGGTTATGAATGCTGTCGCAACTCAGAACGGTTTTATCCGGATGCGGGTGGTAGTCATCAAAGCTTTTGCCTCAGCCATGTCGATTGCCTCCGGTGCTTCAGTTGGGCGGGAAGGTCCAATTGTCCAGATCGGCTCAGCTTTTGGTTCTACCATCGGACAACTTTTTCAGGTTTCCGTACGCCGCATGAAGACTTTAATCGGATGCGGAGCTGCAGCTGGGATAGCAGCCACCTTCAATGCACCTATCGCTGGAGCTATTTTTGCCTCCGAAATAATCCTTGGGGATTTTAGTGCCGCTGCCATTGGACCCATTATCATCGCTTCTGTTTTTGGGACGGTTGTCAGCCGTGGCCTATATGGCGATTTTCCGGCTTTTGTACCACCGACCTACACCTTGCACTCACCCATCGAGATCGTTTTCTATATCATTTTAGGAATTGCCACCGGTCTTGTTGGCTGGTTATTTGTTCGTTCACTCTATAAAGCTGAGGATTTATTTGATTCCTGGAAGGCACCCGTGGCTCTCAAAGGCCTACTGGGGGGTGCTCTTTTGGGTGGAATTGCGGTTTATTTACCACAGGTTCTTGGCGTCGGGTACGAAAGTATGGACTCAGTTCTAAGCGGTCATCTTGGTCTGGTCATCGTTGCCGGATTGGTATTAGCCAAAATATTTGCCACGAGCCTGTCCATGGGCTTTGGTGCATCGGGAGGCGTTTTTGCCCCCTCATTATTTATCGGATCCATGCTGGGTGGTGCTTTCGGAATCGTCATTCACAGCTTGTTTCCTGAGATCACAGCCAGTAGTGGGGCTTATGCACTGGTAGGGATGGCTGCCATGGTGGCAGCAACTACCCATGCCCCGGTAACGGCAGTATTGATCATATTTGAAATGACTACCGAATATTCTGTAATTTTACCGCTCATGATCACCAGTATTATCGCCATGGTTATTTCATCTAGACTATTGGATGGATCTAATATCTACACCTTGAAGCTCATCCGTCGTGGGATTGACATCTTTGGGGGTAAAGATATTAATGTGCTGGATCAAATCAGTGTTTCAACTTTAAAGAAAAAGATTGTTGATACCGTTCCAGAATCGATGACTCTTCAGGGACTCCTGGAAAAAATTTCTGTGAGTTCTGCCTCCAACTTCTATGTTAAAAATGAAGCGAATCGCTTGTCCGGTATTATTACTCATTCTGCCATGCGCCGTTACCTGAATCACCACGAAGAGATTCCAACAGATGCCACCGTGAAAGATATGATGAACCGCCAGTTTGAGATCATTTCTGATGAAACACCGGTGCATGAAGTGCTGCGAAAAATGATCGAAATGGATCTGGAAGCGCTTCCCGTAGTTGATGATGATCTCATGTTGAATGGTGAGGTGGAACGCTCAGCCATTGTCCACCAGTACCAGGAGCTATTGATCCATGCGGAATCGGCCAAGGCAGTAGCAAGCTCCATGAAATTTATTCAAAAGCAGTATCATGAAAAATCCGAAGTACTCCCTGGTTTCTTTTTAGCACGGATCAATGCCCCATCAACTTTTGTGAATCAATCTCTACGTTCACTTAATGTCCGACAATCTTTTGGCGTGGACATTCTACTCATCCGCCGTTCAGTAGATGGTAAAGAAAAAGATCTCATCCCGGATGTAAATGACAAACTCAAATCATCGGATCAACTACTGATCTTTGGTGAACAGGATGATGTTGATAAACTTTGTACAACCCTTTGAGAAACAGCTAATCTTTAGGCGTTAATATTGACGCCCCTTTAAATAGTTTTGGCGATGTTCTTCAGGAAATTTCTCAATAGCATAGCGTAACATGGTTCTAGGCATGGCTTGATAGTGTTTAAGTAGAAAACCCTCTTCGGTTGGGCGACTGCGATTCCCTACTTCTCGGAGCATCCAGCCCACCGCTTTATGGATCAAGTCTTCTGCATCATGCAGCATAATTTCCGAGATTTGCAGAGTATCTTCAAATTCATATTGGCGAATGAAATAGTAGGTGGCAATGATGGCGATGCGACGTTCCCATAGATCTTTGGAATGCGCCAGGGTTTCCAGGTGAGAGCGGTCTTTATCGAAGAGATAATGACCAACGATTTGTAGGGCAGAACTATCCACCAGGTCCCAATTGTTGATGTAGGTTACGTTGGCAAGATAGTCTTCATAAATTTGAGTTTTCCCTGTTGGATCCGCTTTTTCAAAAAGGCGAACCAGCAAAAATAGAGCAGTGAGACGGGCTTCATGATACTTTGATTGTAGCAGCTCTAGAGCATCTTCCCGAGTAGCTGTTTTATACCGCTTGACCAAAGCACGCTGCCTTGGGACCCGAATACCCAGAAAAACGTCTCCGGCCCCATATTCACCAGGTCCAGTTTTAAAAAATCGCTGGGAGTGCTCCGCTCGAATCGGGTTACCTATTGCGATAAGCTCGTCCAAAACCTGATCAGCTATTATTGACATGATGTTCCCCAATCTGAATTGTCCCGGTAAAACCCAACTATTAGGACTTTATGTTGATAATTCCGGCCAACTGAACTGCAGTGCGTATTTACGCAACCCCGGGGTGGCATTCACAACTACGGGATGCCCCACATGTTTCATGATAGGAATATCCAGCTCTGAGTTACCGTAAGCAAATGAACGGTCCAGATCAATCCCCTGGTTCTGAGCCAGTTGCCCAGCCAGGTTAACCTTGGTTTTGCCAACACAAACCGGCCCAAGCGATCTGCCGGTCAGTAGTCCGTCTGATCCTATTTCCAGATGCGTACAAAGCAGGTGATCGATCTTTAGATCCTCCATAACGGGTTGCAGATAATAGTCGATGGAGCCGGTAACTAAAACGGTAAGGTGCCCCTGTTCCTGATGCCACTTTAGTTTATTCACAACGGCAGGTGCCAGATTTGGTTGTAAGTACTGATGATAAAAATCATCAGCACTATCTGCAAATGGTTGAAGTTCCCGGCCACGATAAAAGCCCAGGAATGTTTTGGCCATGACCTGTTCGTTAACAAGACCAAATTTCCTTAAGAACATAACGATGATCATTTTCAGCATGAATGATTTTGTGAGATAACCCTGCTCACGTAAAACTTTGAATCCTATACCAGCACTATCGATGGCCAGTAATGTTTCATCAAAATCAAAGAAGGCGGCAATTCGGGCTGACTGTTCAGTACTGGATTTTATAACGATAGTCTTAGTCCTCTATTCACGAGATTCATTGGAAAATAGAAATGTTGGGGATTTGAGCGCGTATCATTTAGGCAGAAAGCAGGCTGTTTCCAGAAGGTAACTTTATGGTAAATGTACTTCCATTACCAGGGGAACTCTTCACCGATATTGTTCCAGCATTTTTTTCTATAAACTCTTTACAAAGCACCAGACCTAAACCGGAACCTTTCTCATTATTCGTTCCAAGGGTCGTGATCTTGTGGTCTATCCTGAATAAATTGTCTGAAAATTTTTGATTCATCCCCACACCATCATCCTTGATGTGAATATAGGTTACATCATCCATTGATTTGGCAGAAATTAGAATTTCACCACCTTTTGGCGTAAATTTAATGGCATTTGAGAGGAGATTGCGAATGATGACTATCAGCATATCCTTGTCTGCAAAAACTGTTGAATCAACAGCAATTGATTGTTCAATTTTTATGACCTTCTCTTGTGCAACCCGACGTTGTAGATCAACTGTTTCACCAATAATATCAGCAATTGCATACGATTGGGGATCATACTGCATTCGACCAGTTTGTGATCTGCTCCAGCTCAATAAGTTTTCCAATAATTCGAAAGTACCTTTTGATATATCCCGGATTGATTCTATAAGCTCTTTTTTTTCAGAATCATCAATTTCATCAAAGTCATCAATCATTACATCCGAAAAACCGATCAGGGTATTAAAGGGCGCTCGTAGATCATGGGCAATGATTGAAAAAAACCGATTTTTCTCATACTCACGTTTCTGGTCCTTGACTTCTATGTAATACAAATAGCGGGATAACGCAAAAGCAACCCCGCTAAAAGCCAGAAGATTAACAATGTGACTTGTGGCATTACTGGCATCTAGCTCCACTTGACCTAGTGCAAAAAGTAATAAGCCGGTATTGAGTGTATAATTGAACAAACATCTGCCGTACGGTAGATAAAAAAGAATAGCTACAAAAAATACAGTGCCAATGTAGTTTGCGATATTATTACCAACCATCACATCACCAAATGTGACCGCAGCCATACTAAATGTGGCTAGCACAATAAATCCATTTGTCGTATAGATATGCATTTTATGGATTGACTCAGGCTTGCCTGGGTGAATCTTTTTTATAATAAGTATCGTAATCAGCAATAGTGCCAAAAAGAATAAATGGGCATACAGGATAATCTCTGAACCAATTCGAATGTCACCGACACTCTGATTTATACGGTAAATATCTATGTAGATAATGGGCAGTAGTATGATAATAATAAGCGGAGCAAAAAGATTAATACGAACTAAATTCTGATAATACGCTTTCTGGATGATTTCCCTTTCCCAAGTTTTGTAGAACTCAGAATTTTTAAAGGTCTTTTTTAGTTGAATTATGGCTGTATGCAACGTTTTCAACATGAATGATCATCCTGCATTAATTTCCACCCACTTTCCACACAAACAGGCTAAAAGATAGCCACTGCAATAACACATTCAATACTGAACAGAATGATATCAATACATTCACAAGATCTAGAAGTATGAGATAATACCGGGTAAACAGCCTCGATCTATAGGAAAAAAGCCTCGACGTTAGTTAAATATATTTACAAACATTGCTTGATTTGCTTGTCTAGACATGTTATCCTCTAGACCTAAATTAAAACTCGAGGTTTTTGTATGAATATTGTTCAGGATTTTATTAAAAAGGCACAGGTTAACCCAGCCCGGATAGTCTATCCGGAAGCTACTGACCCCCGGATTCTGGAGGCCGCTGTAAAAGTACATGATCTGGGTATTGCTCACCCCATTCTCATCGGAAACAATGAAACCGTAACAACCCTTTCCAATGAACTGGGACTTGCCCTGGATGGGATCGAGATCATTGACAGCAAAACGGACTCTCGCTTGGAAGCCTACGCTCAGACCTACGCTCAAAAGCGGGATATGCGGGAGGCTATTGCTAAAAAATTGGTTAGAAAGCCCACCTCTTTTGGCGGCATGATGGTCAGTGTCGGTGATGCCGATGGCATGGTTGCCGGTGTCGCCACAGCTACCAGCATTGTCATTCAAACCGCCACCTTAACTGTAGGATTCCAAGCAGGACTATCGACTCCTTCCAGCTTCTTTATCATGATTATTCCTGAATTCCAGGGCGAACAGGACAAGATCTTTATCTTTGCCGACTCAGCCGTAAACATCCAACCCAACGCCCAGCAGTTGGCCGAAATTGCCATTGCCTCCGGTACCAACGCCAAGGCACTCCTGGGGATCGACCCAAAGATTGCCTTTCTTTC
>JAOZSM010000151.1 GCA_029939675.1 Fidelibacterota bacterium | reverse complement strand
GAAAATAGAAAATAGAAAAAGCTTCTGTAGTTATTAGAAGACCAGGTAATGATCCTAGCCATATTCAAGAAAAGTATCAAGGAACAACTCAGAAATTACTGGGTTTTACTGCTTACCGTTTTGCTGGCACCCTTCTTCGTTTTCATCTATTACTTGATTAATGAGGCCAGTCAACCCAATTATGATATTTTGATTTTGAATCAGGATAAAGGGGTTATTGTTAATGAGCAGTTTCTGAATTATGGATCAGAAATCAAACCATTCATCCAGAAGTTTATCTCGGAGAAAACAGAAATACCCTTAAAAGTACATCTGGCTATCACTGAAACTTTTGCCTTGGATAAGTTGCAGCAGAAAAAGGCAGATGTTCTACTGGTTGTCCCAGCAGATTTTTCAAAAGTTCTTTCTGATTCATTTAGCCAGGCTCCTGAGCTGGAGATTATTGGTGATCTCACAAGTGCCAGCTATATGATCTCAGCCGTTTGGTTGGGAGAATTTATGAACGAATTCATTATGGAATCAACAGATCAAGCAAGGTTGTATACTGTCAAAGAGTCCGCCCTGGGTTATTCTGGTCAAGTGAACGAATTTGATCTGTGGATGCCGGGGATACTGATCCTGGCTATCATCATGCTCATGTTTTCTGCCACCATTGCCCTTATTACAGAAGTGGACCAGAAGACCATTCTGAGATTAAAATTATCCAGGATGAAAGCCTGGCATTTTTTGATGGGAGTTGGCGGAACTCAGGTTCTCGTGGGCATCAGTTCCATATTACTGACTCTGGCTGTAGCTGTAGCTCTGGGTTTTGAAATGCGTGGTTCATTTGGGGCTTTTCTACTGATATCCATTCTCACAAGCATCAGCATGGTCGCCTTCAGTTTAATTCTGGCGTCATTTACCCGTTCAGTCACGGATGTTTTGGTTATTGGTAATTTCCCGCTCTTCCTGTTTATGTTCTTCACCGGGGCTGCTTTTCCTATGCAGGGAAAAGCATTGTTTCATATATTCGGATATGGTATCAGCTGGCAGGGCTTGATGTCACCAACACATGCGATCAATGCCCTAAATAAGGTTAGCATTATGGGTGCTGGGCTAACGGATATCAAAGGTGAACTGCTGGCCCTTATCCTGGTGACGACTCTATACTTTTTTATTGGCATTTTTACTTTTCACAAGCGACACTTGCACTCAAAATAAAACCAAACAAAAGCGGAAGACTAACAAAGGAATAGATAATGATTATCCGAGTATCGCAGAAGTTAAAAAAGACGCTTGATCTCAGTACTGGCCCCGTTCCTAAAAGTACAGAAGTTGTCCTGGAAGAATGGACAGCTGACCTGTTTCATCTTGGTCCGGAGGATCTGGTAATTTTTGTTAATTCTAGTACCCATATGATCATTATCTGTTCCCTGGAAGAACAAAAACAGGCTCCTGAATTATTTCCGCTGACTAAATCAAAACAACTGATGGACTCATTTGCCACCAGAGTGTTTGATCAACTAATCGCTTTCGGAGTAACAAAAAAGTTGGCCCGGGAAATGATGCCTCTTAATGAAGACATATATTTTGCAAAAGCAAATCATCCACCCACCATGAAAGAACTGAAAGAGGCCAGTCTTTATCTTCAGGGAAAGACTGAAGCCCTTTCGGGTATCCTGGCCCCCGAGTTAAGTAAGCTTGGATTTGAATATAATAATCTAGCTCAAAAGAGACTGTTTTCACATTCCCCGCGGCAAGCCCTCAAGAGGCTGGTAGAGGAGCAAATTCCGGAGAAAAAACAAAAGTTTAGTTATTCTTCAGTTCAGAAAATGAGTAAGACGATCTTAACCGTTGAGCAAAAGGTCGCACAAAAATGTGACGTTAATCAATGGAAAACCCTGTATGATTTGGCAGACCAGGTAAAACAAGCAGCACCCTGGGAGCATCTTTATGAAAGTGAAGTTTTTGGAGTAAAAGAGCCCTTAACTGGAGAGATTGGCTATGTCAGTGTGATGGGATCTGCGGGTGAACATTTTAGTGTGTCGGTGTATGTTGGTGATAAAGCATTTACTGCTTTTGAGGGGCTTTTATTAGATGGCGACAACGTCGATGCAACTGATTTTTTTGAAATACAGCAGCTCCAAGTATCTTTTGAAGATAGGGAATATATTGATCCTATAGAACTAAAAAGGTTAAAACATCTGGGCTTAAAATATAGAGGGCCTAACGCTTGGCCTACTTTCAAAAGTGTTAAGCCGGGCTGTTTTCCCTGGCACATATTGAGTGCCGTGGAAGCTGATCTATTGATAGTCGTATTACAACAAGCCCTGAAAGTTTTTCCCAAACTAAAAAGCAGGGCTCTTTCAATAGATAGAGACCTCTTGAGTGACCCGATTCTGGTTAGAATGCAGCGTAAGCAAAAAGATAGTCTGGTTTGGCAAAATCGTCAGCATGCTATTCCTGATGATTTTGGGCCGTTACATCGTGGTGTATTAGAAACGGAACTACGACTGGCTTTATTGGACCTACCCTCCCAGGAGATGGTTTTAGAAATTGACTTCTTCAATATGATGATGCCGCTTAAAGAAAAAGGTGGTCGCCCTTATTTTGCATATATGCTAATAATTGCTGAGGTCGGCTCAGGATTCATTGTCAATCAGACCATACTGACACCCTTGCCGGATTTTGAAAAGATGTGGGAATCCATCCCCTCAGAATTATATGAAATGCTCTTGAAGTCGAAAATTAATCCGGAGCTAATAGTGGTTGATAATCCTTATTTATTTGAAGTTCTGATGAGTGTTGAAGACACGCTTGCCTTTGAAGTTGAGCTGGTAGCAGAATTAGAATTTATGGGTGAGATTAAAGAATCAATAAAAAGAATTACTGAAGAACACTAACCTTAACTAATCTGGAATATCGATGAACGTCGAATACATTATCAAGCTTATGCAAAAATCTCAAATGAATCTAGAAAAATTGAAGTAAGCGCATGTCCAAAGGCATGAACATCGCCACTGCACTTGAGCAATTGGGGCTGGATAACACAGCCACGGCAGCTGAAGTTAAACAGGCCTACAAGGACTTGGCCCGAATCTGGCACCCAGATCGATTTCAAAACGATGAACGCTTAGGTGCCCGGACTGAAGCCCAGATCAAATTGATCAATGAAGCCAGAACTGTGGCCATGACCTATTTGGACAAATATGGTCATTTTAGGTTTGTGGGGAGAGAAAAAGCCCGGGGACCACAAGGACAGGCAAAATATAACTCGCCACCCCGGGAAAAACAGGCGCCGCCCCGCCAGAAGCAGTCTCCACCAAGGCCCAAAAGAGAATCTGCGAAAAAAGAGGAAGCACCCCGGAAACAGGAAGCACCCAGACAAAAAGAACCCCCAAAGCGTAAGCCCAAACCAAAACCAAGGCCCGAACCCGAACCAGTCCAGACCTTTCAAAGAGACAATGAGCCGGGCTTTCAAATGGATCAGGGAAATCTGGTCGTTATCTTTATCATTTTGCTCCTGGTGAGTTTTCTGTTTATGCTGGGAAACTCTCTGATGGATTCTCCGGAAGACAAAATAAAAGAACTAACCCAAAAACTGGAAGTTACGAACCAGAAATCAGAACTCCGTAAAAAATGGGAGGAAAGATTAGCTAAAGAGGCTGAAGAAAAAGCAGCTGAAGAGAAAGCAGAACAGCTTCTTTCTGAGTCAACAATAATTGATACGTTCTTTACCCTGGGCTCGGATAAATTTTGGGTTTCTGAAGTACAAGGCCCCCCCCATCACATCAGCGGCGGTGAATGGTATTATGGTCATTCTGTTGTTCGCTTTCTTGAAAGCCAGGTTGTGGGCTGGAGTTCTTCCAAGTATGATCCATTAAGAACGGGGATGGTAGTCGACAGTGTCTGGTTTTTCCCCAATGATTCTTTTAAGGTTGGCTCCTTTTTTCAGGAAATTATTGCTCTTCAGGGAACCCCGAGTGGCATTGATGGAAAGCGCTGGTTTTATGGTGAAGCATATGTGGACTTTGATTCAGGACTGGTCGTTTCCTGGGGGAATGATCTTCAAAACATCCTGCAGGCTCGTTAAACTTATATAGCCACCTGCCCGGCGTAGTTCCAAGTGTGAAGCGGGGGTGGTTGCTATGTTTTAATTGTCAAATTTGACGGCTTCGCAAAAAGTATATGACGGAACATGAACATCATTCTAACATCAATAAATATTGCTATTTATGCGAACATGGGCCATATTTTTAATTATCAACACTTTGCGCCTCTGCGTTCTCTGCGAGAGGAACTTTTTGCTGGATCGTCAAATTTTCATTATTAACTCAGATTTCCCCTTACACCACTCCGTCCTCCCGTCTAAATTCTTTGGTTTTTAAATAGGATTAACCGGCAAAAAATCTCACCGCTAGTTTAGGAGAGCCTTCGCATGGCTCAGGAAGAACAATCAGTTCTTTGTTCCCTGGAGTTTTAGGATGGCCAACAATATAAGTGAGATTCGCATAATTAACTTACCTATGGTAGCTTTAGCGTACATGGGTGGTTTCAAAAAGATAGAGAATCGAATATGACACAAGAACTCAGCAAACGTTACGATGCTTCCCTGATCGAGGACAAATGGTATCAGCATTGGCTGGACCAGAACTATTTCCATTCAGAACCAGACCCTGAAAAAGAGCCCTATACCATAGTCATTCCGCCGCCCAATGTAACCGGTATTTTAACCTTGGGACACGTACTCAATAACACTATGCAGGATATTCTCATTCGCTGGCGCCGGATGCAGGGACGTGAGGCCTGTTGGATTCCCGGAACGGATCATGCCTCCATTGCCACTGAAACCAAAGTGGTAAACATGCTTCGTGAACAGGGCATCACCAAACATGCTATTGGTCGTGATGAATTTCTGAAGCATGCTCTGGAATGGAAAGACAAATACGGCGGTATCATTATTGAACAGCTCAAGAAACTGGGCGCTTCATGTGACTGGGAGCGGGAACGCTTCACTATGGATGATGATTATTACCAGGCCGTACTCCATTCTTTTGTTGAGCTTTACAATGCAGGCTATATCTATCGTGGAAAACGTTTGGTCAACTGGTGTCCGGCTACGAAATCAGCCATCTCAGACGAAGAAGTAATCTACCAGGAACGCAGTAGTCATCTCTGGCACATGCGTTATCCAATTAAAGATTCTAACGACTTTCTGGTGGTGGCTACTACTCGTCCCGAAACCATGTTGGGTGATTCCGGTGTAGCTGTTCATCCTGAAGACGAACGCTATCAACACCTCATCGGAAAGTTTGTGGTTTTACCTCTGGTAGGTCGCGAAATCCCTATTTTTGCTGATGACTATGTGGATAGGGAGTTTGGGACTGGTTGCGTTAAAGTAACCCCGTCTCATGATCCAAATGACTGGGAAATGGGCCAGCGCCATAACCTTGAATTTATCAATATTTTTAATGAAGATGCCACCCTGAATGAGCATGTTCCTGGTAAATTTATCGGCTTGGATCGTTTTGAAGCCCGCGAAGTTGTAATTGAACAACTCAAAGAACTTAACCTTATGGAAAAGATCGAAGAGCATATCCATAAAGTTGGCTATTCTGAGCGGGGCAATGTTCCCATCGAGCCCTATGCTTCAGAGCAATGGTTTATGAATATGACCGAGTTGGTGAAACCGGCTCTGGCAGCAGTCCGGGATGACAAGATTAAATTTCATCCGGCTCACTGGACCAAAACATACGAACACTGGATGACCAATATCAAAGACTGGTGTATCAGTCGTCAGCTTTGGTGGGGACATCGTATTCCCGTGTATACCTGTCAGGATTGTGGTGAGATCATGGTTCAGGTGGAAGTTCCAACAGTTTGTAGTAAATGTAATTCTAGCGACTTAAAGCAGGATGAGGATGTTCTGGACACCTGGTCCAGTTCCTGGTTGTGGCCTTTTGCTGTACATCAGTGGCCCAAAGAGGATCAGGACCTGGATTACTATTATCCCACCAATGATCTGGTGACCGGTCCGGACATTATTTTTTTCTGGGTAGCCCGTATGATTATGGCTGGTTATGAGTTCAAGGGCGATATCCCCTTTGAGAATGTCTATTTCACCAGTATTATTCGAGATAGCCAGGGTCGTAAAATGTCCAAATCCTTAGGTAATTCTCCAGATCCCCTCGATCTCATCAAGAAGTATGGAGCCGATGCTTTGCGTTTTGGGGTCATGTTGATCGCCCCCAAAGGCCAGGATATCCTCTTTACTGAAGAGCGTCTGGATGTTGCCAGAAATTTTATGAACAAGGTCTGGAATGCCAGCCGCTTTGTCTTGATGAATAAAGATTTTGATCTTACAGAAGAGATGATCAACCCGGAGAAATGGAAAGATCTTGAACTGGCCGATCGCTGGATTCTTCACCGCTTGAATATCACCATTGAGCGTGTTACCAAATTGCTGGAGAACTTTTCGTTTGATGAAACTGCCCGGGCTCTCTGGGATTTCATCTGGAATGATTTCTGTGACTGGTACATCGAGATGATTAAGATGCGCCTTTATGATGGAACTACAGAACAGAAACAGAGCGCCATGTCTGTAGCCATCTATGTTCTCAGAGATATTATGAAGATGCTCCATCCCTATGCACCGTTTATGAGTGAGGAGATTTGGCAGCAGGTCAAGCTGGTCAATGAACCTGATCTTGTTGTAGCCAGCTGGCCCCGGGTAAGCGAGATTTTTCGTGCACCAGAGGAAGCTAAAGAAACGGAATTTCTCAAAAAAGTGATCACCTCAGTTCGCACCATTCGCTCTGAAATGAATGTGCCGCCATCACAGAGTATCAAGCTGGTGGGACGGGTTCATTCTGCAGAGCAGTTAGCTATTCTGAAGAAGACCCGGCTAACTATCGCCAAGTTAACCCGTTCTGAGAATATCGAATTCGGACTGGATGTTGCCAAACCTGATTTTTCTGCCTCAGCCATGGTGGAGAAAATGGAGCTGTTCATTCCCTTGGAGGGTTTGATCGATCTGGAGCGTGAAATTGAACGACTGGAGCAGGAGATCAATGCTATGACAGGTTTTCTGAAAGCGGTAGAAGGTAAATTAGCCAACAAGAATTTTGTAGAGCGTGCTCCGGAGGCGGTGGTTGCCAAGGAACGGGATAAACAGGATTTCTATACCCAGTCGTTGATCAAGCTGCGCGAGCATTTGGCAACAATGAAAGCGCTTTAATTTTTAGTG
>JAOZSM010000023.1:8983-24163 GCA_029939675.1 Fidelibacterota bacterium | reverse complement strand
GAGTACCTTCATCAGTCTCGTTCTTGAATACGACTTGAGCCAGGTATTCCAGGTTGATCTGGTGAATAATTCCGGTATCAGGTGGTACAACATTAAAATTCTTAAAAGCACCCTGACCCCACCGTAGAAAGCCATAACGTTCACGGTTACGCTCCATCTCGATGGCGGCATTTTCAGCAAAAGCTGAATTGGTTCCAAATTTATCAACCTGAACTGAGTGATCGATAATCAAATCAGCCGGTTGGAGGGGGTTGATTTTTTCCGGGTCACCACCCAGGTCAGCCATGGTATCCCGCATTACAGCTAAATCAACCACGGCAGGGACACCGGTAAAATCCTGGAGTAGTACCCGGCTAGGCCTGAGTTGGATTTCGTGAACAGGGGTAGCCTGGGCATCCCAATTTAAAATGGCTTGAACGTCATCTTTCGATACTGTCACATCATCTTCAAAACGCAACATATTCTCTAACAGGATCTTATGAGCGATGGGTAATTTTTTCAGTTTATCGTCAGCATTGAGCTTTGAGAGGGCAAAATATTCGTGATCTTTACCGTTAAGGTTGAGGGTTGATTGGGTTTGAAAACTATTGAGGGATTTGGTTTTGCTGGACATGGGTGCTCCTGGAAATTATAGGGTTAATCAAAATATTATTAGCGATATATGTTCTAATTGACAGCGTTAAACTCCTTCAGAGTCGGGTCTATTGTGTGATCAACTACGGATTTTACCTGTAGCTATTCATATTTCATCCTTGCGGGATTCTTTTTCTCTGGATATAATTTCCGAATAAGAAATTGTTATCAATGGTTTGTTAATTTGCCTTTTGTATTCGGGAACGATATTGATCATACTCCTAATCATCGCGGAAGCTAAACTATTGCAATGCAAAATCAATTCTCATAACAGTCCCTGCGCCGAATTGAGGATGAGTTGTTTCATCCCTTGGCATTACAGGTCATATTAATAGCATTAACAGAATAACTCAGGAGACGACAGGCAACTTGAACGTTTATGTAGACATTTTATTTTGGATTCGCCAGAAGAAGTGGTTACTGATTGCCCTTGTCTATGGAATATCCCTGCACTTCTGGGTGACCCCTCCCGCAGATCTCAATCCAGCTGCTTACGATGCCTTGATCATCATCTCAATGGCCCTAATTCTAATCATTACAGAACCCCTGCCCTTACCGGCTATAGCCATATTTATGCTTTTTATGCAAGTAGTGCTGGGAATTGATACGGCCAATAATGTGGCCTCTTATTTTATGAATGATGCAGTGTTTTTTATCATGGGGTCCCTGATGCTGGCTGTGGCCATCGTAAGTCAAGGACTGGATAAACGCCTGGCCCTGGGCATTATTAAGCTCACTGGTCACAAAACCTGGCGAATCGTCGCTGGGTTTACAGCTATCTCAGCCATATTGGCCTCATTCATTGGTGAACATACGGTGGCTGCCATGATGATGCCCGTTGGTTTGACCCTGGTGCGATATGCCAATAAAGACCCTCGTAAAGTAGCTGGGTTGACCGCAGCACTTTTATTCTCGATCGCATATGGCGCCACGATTGGTTCCATCGGGACCCCTTCCGGAGGTGGCCGGAATGTGATCATGATGAATTACTGGACCGAATTTGGCGTGGGGACTGTGTCCTATTTGGAATGGATGAAATACATTTATCCCATGGTTCTGTTTCAGATTCCCTTCACTGTTATGATCCTTTTGTGGACTTTTAAACCTGAGCAGGATAACCTGGATACAGCAGTGCGTAAACTGGTGGTGGAAGTTGCCCGGGCGGGCAAGGTCAAGGCGCGTGAATGGATGGCCATTGTCCTGTTTGCCCTGGTCTTTTTTGGATGGGTTTTTCTTAGTGAAGATTATGGTTTGGGTATTATTGCCCTGGTAGGTGTCTTTCTGTACCTGGCTTTTGGACTGGTAGAATGGAGTGAATTGAACCGTAAAACGAACTGGGGTGTGATTCTGTTATTCGGAGCAGCGATCTCCATTGGTATCCAAATGAATGAAACCGGTGCCGCTCAGTGGATTGCCAATATGATCATTAGTAACCTGAGTCGCGTGATTGATTCACCGACTGTTTTGCAGGGGAGTGTATCCGTTCTATTGACTGGTGTGATGTCAAATATTTTAAGTAGTTCGGCAACTGTAGCTGTAGTCGGACCCATCGTACTGGATCTTGGTGGAGATCAGATTCTCATTGGCTTTGCCACTGCAATTGCCTCGGCTTTTGGCTACTTCACAGCCGTTGCAGCACCAGCCTGTACCATCATCTATTCCAGTGGTCTGGTGAAATCAAAAGATTTTTTAAGAGCGGGGTGGAAAATGGCTGTTTTGTCAGTACTGAGTCTGCTGGGATTAGCTTTATTCTGGTGGCCGGTGTTACGATGAGATCAAAACCAATGATAAATCCTGAAGCACTCAGGTTTCTAACTGCAGTCAGTAGCAGCGAGTATTCTGGTCCAACTTTAAAAATGGGCTCACTGATAGCCTCAGTATTTGATGCTCATCTCGGTGTGGTCTATGTAGGTGATAAGGCCAACGAATTTCATGGTGGTGCTGTGAATCTCACGCGCCATAATCTGGAGAACTGGGATATCATCCATCCTGGTCTGGAAGTTCTTAAATGGGCTTTGGGGGAACTGAAAAGATTTAATCCGAATAATGCTGGTCTGGCCCGAATTCAATTTAATGCTGATCATATTTTCGAGGAAGATGGCCGGATTAAAGTCATTCTACCGGAAGAAAAAGGTTGTCGGGTTGAGTTGATTCTCCGTGAAGGTGATCTGGTCGATCAAATGCGGAAAGAAATCCAATTGGAAGGTTATGATCTGGCAATTATCGGAGGGAGTCAGAATAAACAGCACCTGGCTCACTCCATCATTCAGTATCTGCCATCCTCTATTTTTGTCCTGCAAAAATTCAGCCCTCAAAAACAGTATAAACTATTACTGCTTGTGGATGACTCAGATGCTACGCAAAAATCAATAGAATGGGGTGCCCTAATAGCTAAAAAGCTGGGTTGGCCTGTTAAAACACTCACCGTCTCCAAAACCAAACTTTTTGGTCCTGGATACCAGGGGGCAGCCGATATGGCAAAGACCTATTTTGAATCTAGAGATATTGAGGTTGAACAATTTTTTATATCAGGAGATCCGGTCACCACTTTTGTCGATTTTGCCGGGGATGATCACATGATTATCATGGGAGCTTCTACCCTTAATCCCATCAAACAACTTCTTTTTGGCAGCAAGCCCATCAAGACCCTTGCCCGAACCGGTGTTCCGATTCTAATCGTTCGCTAGCAAGCTCCACCATGTGCTACCCTGTTAAAGAAACCACGGATTACACCGATTGTCACAGATTAACATTTCAAAGTTTTATAGTTATTACGAGTGTTTGCCTGCAATGTTTTTGGCTATAAGATATTGTCACATAATTCCACAACGAATTAAACGAAGACTACGAAACGGCATTGAATATTTTCATGAGTTTCGTTTAATTCGTTGTGGAAGAGACCTTCAAATTGAGAGACTGGGCTAGATAGCCCTCCATATGCGCATCTCTGCTGATATGATTTTCTGGATTCAACAGAAACGGTGGCTACTCATCGCTTTTGGTTTGGGTGGGCTCCTTTACCATTTTATACCGGGACCCTCGGGGCTCAGTCCTGAAGGGTATCATATCTTGATCATCATATTTATGACCCTGATTCTTATTCTGAAAGAACCAGTCCCTCTGCCGGCCATTGCCCTGCAAATTATTTTCTGGCAGGTGATCATCGGGGGGAGTACACCCAATGAGGTGGGTAGCTATTTCATGAATGATGCTGTTTTCTTTATTATGGGATCACTTATGTTGGCTGTGGCAATTGTCAGTCAGGGGCTGGATAAACGCATGGCCCTGGGTATTATCAGAATCACAGGCAATAAAACCTGGCGAATTGTAGCGGGTTTTACTGCAATATCAGCCATCCTTTCCAGTTTTGTTGGTCCCCACATGATTACCGCCATGCTACTGCCGGTGGCGTTGACTCTCATTCGGTTTACGCCGAAGTCCAGCAAATCAACATCAGGACTAACTGCGGCACTGCTATTTTCCATAGCTTATGGAGCTACGATTGGGTCTATTGGTACACCAAGTGGTGGTGGGCGCAATGTGATCATGATGAATTACTGGGCTGAATTCGGGTCTGGTAGTCTGAGTTATCTCCAGTGGATGAAGATGGTTTATCCTATGGTCCTGATTGAGATACCGATCACTGCCTTTATCATTCTGAAGACTTTCCCGCCCGAGATGCAGATTCTGGATACTGCAGTGCGACGTTTATCGGTTGAAGTGGCCCATGCTGGTAAAATTTCTGCCAGAGAGATTCTGACAGTGGTGTTATTCGCTTTAATCTTATTGAGTTGGATGACTCTGAGTGAGGACTATGGATTGGGGAGCATTGCGCTTATTGGCATATTTCTGTATATGGCCCTGGGGTTGGTTTCCTGGAAAGAACTGAATCGTGGTGTGAACTGGGGTGTCATCCTGCTCTTTGGGGCAACGATTTCTATCGGCGTGCAGATGAAAAACACAGGAGGGGCCGCCTGGCTGGCAGATCTGAGTGTGGGTTTTTTGCAAAGTGTAATTCCTGATATTGATACTCTGCGGGCAATTGTCTCAGTGGCTTTAAGTGGCGTAATGTCCAATCTGTTGAGCAGCTCAGCTACGGTGGCTGTGGTTGGTCCGGTGGTTCTGAATTTAGGTGGTGACCCCATTCTACTGGGTTTGGCATCTGTGATTGCCTCCGCTTTCGGCTATTTTACAGCAGTTGCTGCACCAGCTTGTACCATTATTTATTCCAGTGGTTTGGTGAAAGCACCTGATTTTTTAAGGGCGGGCTGGAAAATGGCTGTCATGTCGGTTTTATCATTAATGCTTGTTGCATTAGTGTGGTGGCCAATACTAAATTGAAAAACATAATTTGTACTGAAAACCGAATAAATTAAGCCAACCTTAGAAGTTAGAAAATGCGCTGGTCAATTGCCAAGTCACCATAAGGTGCCAAAATTAACTCTGCGGCTCTGCGAACTTTGCGAGAGGATTTTTATAAGATCGTTAAGGAATAACATATGAAATTTCTATTAGCCATCAGTAGCAGTAAGTATTCAGGCCCCACATTACGAGCCGGTGCCATGATTGCTCAGGCTTTTGATGCCGAGCTCAATGTGGTTTATGTGGGAGCAAAACTTAAGGGATTGCAAGAAGGTCCCCTGGATCTTTCCCGGGAAAATCTGGCGAAATGGAATATTTATCATCCTGGTATTGAAGTTTTGAAATGGGCTTTCCAAGAACTGAAAGAGATCTGTCCGGCAAATGATGAGCTAAAGTCAGCAGAATTCAATCCGGAACATATCAAAGAGGACCAAAATCGCTACAAACTGATTCTACCAACCACCAAAGGTTGTAAGGTACAACTGACCCTCAGGGAGGGTGAGTTGATTCAGGAATTGCGGGATGAATTACAGTTGGATGATTATGCTTTGACCATTATCGGAGGCAGTCAGGGTAAGCGACATATGGCCCATGACCTGATCCAGTATCTACCATCATCCATCTTTGTTGCCCGGGGTCTGGATCTAAAGAAGAAATACAAGCTGCTGCTGTTGGTGGATGACTCTGAAGCGACTAAACGATCTGTTACTTTTGGAGCTGAGATTGCAAAAACTGAACATTGGGAAGTTCGCACGTTGACTGTCAGCAAAACAAAACGGTTTGGTCGTGGATATTCAGGTGCCGCCAAAAAAGCAAAAGCAGCCCTGGAAAAGCGCGATATTCCGGTTGAACAATTTTTCCTGACAGGAGATCCGGTAACCACCTTTGTAGATTTTTCCGGAGATGATCATATCATCATCATGGGGGCTTCCACAGCCAATCCCCTCAAGAAATTATTTTTTGGATCCAAACCCATTAAAACCCTGGAACGTTCCACGGTCCCAATTCTGATTGTAAAATAATTCTGATTTGTGATAGTAGAGCCGTAACACGCTACGGCTCTACTATCATGAAAAATCATTTTATTCAGAGCGATCCTCAACTAACCTGTCCACATCGAAAAATGATATAAGAAAAGGGGCTGTTATGATCAAAAAAATCATCATTGGTATTGTTGTGCTTCTGCTACTGGGTGCTGCATATCTTAACCATTATTTAAAAATCGGGATTCCTGAACATACCGGAACTGTCCAGATAAAAGGGCTTGATAATGAAGTCACCATCTTGCGAGATACAGCAGGTATCCCGCATATTTTCGCTGGTACTGAAACTGACGCCTATTTTGCCCTGGGCTATGCCATGGCTCAAGACCGACTCTTTCAAATGGAATTCCTACGGGCTGCCGGAAACGGAAGTTTAAGTGAGATACTGGGCGAGAGTATGCTAAAATCTGATAAATTTCTGCGACGCATCATGCTGCGTCCCCAAGATCCTGAAGCCCTATTTGAAGAGAATCCAGCCCAGGTACAAGCCATGTTATTCTATTTTATGGAAGGTATTAATAGTTTCATCAAAGCTGACCCGGATCTACCCATAGAATTCAGGCTTTTAGGTCATGCACCAACACTGTGGACCATCGGGGATATGCTGGCAATTATCAAGTTACAGAGCTGGCAGCTTTCCTATAACTATGATATGGAATTAATATATCGGCAGCTGAACCAGAAGCTGGGTGTTGAAAAAGCCGCTGAGTTATTTCCCTACTATTCTGCAGAACACTTGAAATTGCTGGATGAATTTGGTACACCTACAAACGGTGATGCTGAGCTGATCTCACAAGCCACTCAATTAAAAGAAATGCTGGGTAGCAACGGTGGTTCTAATAACTGGGTTATCTCTGGTGAACGGTCAGTTTCCGGAAAACCGATTCTGGCAAGCGATCCTCATTTGCATGGCTCACGGTTACCCGGTCCCTGGTATTTCGCTCATTTGAGTGCCCCCGGTCTGAATGTTGCCGGTGGGTTTTTCCCGGGACTACCCACAACTCTCATCGGTCATAACCAGCAGATTGCCTGGGGAATTACTAACATGGGTCCTGATGTACAGGATCTGTTTATTGAAGAAGTAAACCCTGATAACTCCAATCAATATCTCTACCAGGGAGCCTGGCTTGATTTTGAGATCATTCCACAGACCATTCGGATCAAAGATGACAGCGAGGAAAGTGGTTTCAGGATTGTAGAACTGGAGGTTCGTAAATCAATTCATGGACCAGTCATCAAGGAAGACGAGGAAGTGTTGGCCCTGGCCTGGACAGGTCATCATTTTAATGGTGAAATAGAGGCTTTTTATCGTCTGAATCATGCCTCCAATTGGGCTGAATTCACTACTGCTGTCTCGTATTTTGCAACAGCGCCCCAGAATTATGTATACGCTGACGTAGAGGGTAATATTGGTTACTATGGTGCTGGGAAAGTGCCCTTAAGAAAAAATGGTTCGGGGATTTTTCCTGTTCCAGGGTCTACTGGCGAATACGATTGGGATGGCTACATTCCTTTTGAAGATATGCCCCATATCTATAACCCGGCTGGGGGTCTGATTGTCACGGCTAATGCTGAACCCCACGGAAAGGATTACCCCTATCCCATGCCCGGTGTCTATGCCCCGGAATACCGCACAAAACGGATCCGTGATCTGATTAAGGCAAAGGATAAACTGACTTCTGACGATATGGCCACCATCCAATTTGATCAGGAGTCTTACCTGGCTCCAGTATTTTTGAAATATCTGATTCCGCTGATTCCGGAAGAACAGTCTGAAATTCGGGAGGCTTTAGCGAAATGGGATCACGTACTGGATGAAACCGGTTTTGAGGGTGCCATCTATCATGAAACACTGGAGACCTTCTTGCGATTGATCTGGGCAGATGATCTGGGTTTGGAGCTGGCTGAAAAATATTTGGACACCTGGTATATTTCGCTGAATCGCTGGGTGATGATGTTGGAGGATAATTCACACAAGTGGTTTGACATCATTGATACAGAGCAGGTTGAAACCAGGGATGATCTATTGGTAGACGCTTTTAATAACGCACTGCTTAGCCTTGAACAAAAGTATGGTACTGCGGATTATACGACCTGGGAATGGGGTGTGATCCATAATATTGTCTTTCATCACCCCTTTGAAGCCAAGGGTGGGTTGATTGAGAAATTCTTCAACTACGGTCCTTTTCCTTTTGGAGGTGATGGTGAAACGATCAACCGGGGTACCCATGTATTTACCAAACCGTATATGGCTGAAATGACAGCTTCCATGCGCTTGATCATTGATCTGGCTGATGCCTCCAACAGTAAAATGGCTAACGCTTCAGGTCAAGTCGGTATGCCGCTACAAGACCACTATACTGACATGGTTGACATATGGTTAGCCGGCAAATATGTAGATGTCCACCTGGATCGTGATGATCTTGGTGAGGTGCAGGAATTGAAATTAGTACCCAGGGATTGATGTTTATTGTTTACCAGGCGGGGGTTTGAATCCCCGCTTGGTAAAACATATACACCTGCCTTGTGAATCAGATATCCTCACATGGCCGGATATCTTTCCGACGAGATATTTTCTACCGATTCATTTCCACAATGGCATTTCAAGCAAATATTCCCTACCTTTGATTATGTCTTCAATGAAAGGTCATATACTCATTTCCATGCCGCATCTCACCGATCTTTATTTCGGCAGGGCGCTGGTTTTCATCTGTGAGCATGATGAGAATGGTGCCATGGGACTGATCATCAATAAGTCCTTCGAGGATGAATCAGTTAAACAGATATTTCCCACACTCATAGTAAATGATGATGCAATTAGTGAAATAATTTCGCCCATGCACTTCGGGGGGCCAGTTGAACTGGAGCGTGGATTTTTATTACATAGCTCTGATTTCTTGACTGATGATACTATTCAAATAAATGATGATTTTTCCCTGACCTCAAATTCAACTATTATTGATGCTATTAAAACTGGTGATGGGCCCCAACACTTCAAAATGATGTTGGGTTATGCCGGATGGGGAATTGGACAGCTGGAACGCGAGATCGAAAATGGGGACTGGCTTTTTCAGGAAGTCACCCCTGAATTCATCTTCCAGGGGAATGAATCGGAAAAATGGCTATCAGCCACCCAGAGTTTCGGGATTAATATTTCTCCGGCGACAGGTGGGTTGGCCTGACTTTTTAACCACGGATTACACAGATTTCACAGATGGTTAGGTTGAGTGAAACCGCGAATTTCGCTAATTACACGAATAGTTTTAACTACAAATCATATCTATTGCTTGAAATAGTCCGCCCCTCGGGGAGGTGTCCCAAAGGGACGGAGGGGGTCAATAACCGGGCAAGAATTTTCATTTCACAGGTACAAATCTAACCCCCTCCGGTCCTACGGACCACCTCCCCGAGGGGCGGACTGAACTTGCCGCCAAGGTGACTCCAGGGGGAAGCCTAAATTACGGCCGACTCAAGCAGTGTAATCCTTCCTTTTTCAGCATCAATCTCTGCTTCAACACCCAGGGGCATGGTAAATTTGTCACTGATGTGACCAATCATGGAGCCATACCAGGCTGGGATACCCAGGGGTTTGATGTGATCATCCAGAACTTCTTCAAGAGTGAGTGAGCCGTAATCTTCACCAGGGCCACAGTCCGTGCACTTTCCAAAGACAAACCCGGACAATTGATCAAGAATTCCAGCGAATTTAAGCTGGGTCAGCATGCGATCTATCCGATATATATTCTCGCCTATATCCTCCAGAAAAAGCAGACTGTCCTTGAAATCCGGCAGATAATCAGATCCGACCATGGCTGTGAGTACTGACAAGTTCCCACCGTAGAGTTTTCCTCTGGCTCTGCCGAGGCTGATGGGCAATATGCGATTTTTGGTTTGAGTCAGGTTATCACCAATATCATGGGGGTTTTCCATGCTGTAAGTTTGGGCTTCAAACAGGAGGCGTTTGACAAAATCGGTGGAGTATTCATTCCAGGTTGAAATGCCCACGGGGCCATGAAACGTTACCATTCCGGTCCTAGCCGTTATGGCAAGCAGTAAACTGGTGATATCACTGTAGCCCATAATAATTTTGGGGTGTTTTGTTATGGATTTGTAGTCTAGTAGATTCAGAATTCGATTACAACCCCAGCCGCCGCGCAGGGTAAGAATGGCAGCGATATCAGGATCAGCATACATGGCATTTACATCGGCTGCCCGGGCTGCATCGGTACCGGCCAGATAGCCATAGCGATCCAGGAGATGTTTACCGGCTTTCATCTTGAGACCCAAAGCGGCCAGGGTCTCTTCAGCAACAGCTACGTCATCACGGTGAAAGGTTGCTCCAGCAGGATTGATCAACCCGATTGTATCACCAGCTTTGAGTCGAGGTGGCTTGAGAGTAGTCTTTGAGAAAAGCCCAGAAGCGGTAGCAAAGGGTACTTGAGTGGCGGCAATTCCGGCACCCACCATTTGTAAGATCTGTCTGCGTGTAATGCTCATAATATCCTCATGTGAATGTGTTCCTGTAAACTAGCCTGAAATAGAAGGGGTGGCGAAATTAATTATACGAGTGTCCACATAAATATCAGGGCTTTAGCCCAACAATAGGTCAATACATCTTGGGTTTAAGCCCTATTCTTTTGGAAATTTCAGATCCCCATACAAAAGAGGCTGTGTGAAAACGGGTTGAGGCCCGTTTTCACACAGCCAAATCTGGTGGATGTTTCGCCGTCCCCGGGATAAACACGGGGCTATTGATAACAATAACAACATGATACATCGATTAGTTGTTATTGTTCTCAGTTTTACAATTCCATTATTATTTCTGCTTGATATTGTATTTTCACACAGCCTCTAAAGCATGGGGCAAATGATAAATAGTTATTATTCATAGCATTGCACAGGCTTCAAATGTCACATTGTACACCACGCTATTGTTTATTAATGTTTTACGAGTATGGCTAGAAAACTTCTGTATAAGGTCTATTGGAAAAGATGAAGCTTATGATTTGTTAGAAAAAAGATGTGGTTTGACTGCATTATTAGCTGATCTTAGCCTTGAATTAACCTGAATAGGAAATAGCCATGAAGACCATCCCCAAAAGAGGTCTGGACCACGCGGAAATTCTAGAACAGATGCAGCAATACGGCGGCCAGGATGTCAATTACCATGATGCAAAGACCTGGAGCCTGGTCTATCATCTCGATGAAAAACACACTGATTTCCTAAAGCAGGCTTACACCCTTTACTTTTCTGAAAATGCTTTGAACCCTATGGCCTTTAAAAGCCTGAAGCGCTTTGAAACGGAAGTGATCAATATGACCGCTGCTATGTTTCATGGCGATAAAAAAGTGGTTGGGACCATCACCTCTGGTGGAACTGAGAGTTGTTTGTTACCGGTTCTGACCTATCGGGATATGGCTAGAGCCAAACGGAAATTGCCTTTCACTCCGGAGATGGTGGTGCCTGAGAGTGTCCATGTAGCCTGGATCAAAGCAGCCAAATATTTTGGTGTTAAAATAATCTACGCCCCCTTGAAAAGTGATTTTCGGGTGGATGTGGAAGCAGTCCGGAAATTGATCAATCGGCGCACTATTCTGCTGGTGGGTTCTGCTCCGTCCTATCCTCACGGGGTGATCGATCCCATTGCCGAACTTAGTCTAGTAGCTCAGCAACATAATATTCCTCTCCATGTAGATGCGTGTCTGGGAGGCTTCCTGCTACCCTTTATAGAAAAGAATGGGGGAGAGGTGCCCCAGTTTGATTTTCGTTTACCAGGGGTGACTTCCATCTCTGCTGATGTGCATAAATATGGTTTTGCCGCAAAGGGTGCTTCCACAGTGACCTATCGCAGTATGAAGTACATGAAGCATCAGTTTTTTGTGGATGAAAACTGGCCGGGTGGTGTCTTTGCTTCACCTGCATTATTGGGAACCCGTCCTGGAGGTGCTTTTGCAGCAGCCTGGGCCGCCATGCATGCCCTGGGTGAGGATGGATATCAGGAAAATGCGCGCCAGATCATGGAGGTTTCAGCTAAGCTGCAGAACGGAATCAATGCAGTTGACGGTCTGACCGTGATGGGACATCCCAATATGAGTGTCTTTGGCTACAATTCAACCGATGACAAGGTGAATATTTTCGCAGTTGGAGATCAGATGGAGGCCAAGGGTTGGCACATTGACCGGATCCAGCGTCCAGAAGGGCTACATATGATGGTGGTACCAGGTCATGCTAAAATAGTTGACAGTTTTCTGGCCGATCTGGAAGCTGCCGTAGAGGCTGTGCGTTCCAATCCGGATCTGGCAGTTGAAGGCAGTGCCGCCATGTATGGGATGATCGCCAAGTTGCCTTTCCGGGGTATGATCAAAAAAGAAGTCATGACAATGATGGAGGAGCTCTATAGCCCCAAGGGTTCGATGCCCATGGATGGAGCTGACAATCCCTGGTCTGTGCGAGTTATGGCCAAGCTCATGCAACGGTTTGGGAAGAGGTAATTTTACGACATATTATAAACCGTTGAAACGGTTGTATGCTATCTAAACATATAAAAACCCACGACTTAAGTCGTGGGCTATTGATTATGAGGAATTGATTATTATGAAATACGATCACATCGGTCAGATGATCACAGAAAAAATTGCGGAATATGGCAATAATACAGCCTTAAGGTATAAGGCGGGCGAAAAATGGGAAACTTTGACTTACGCCGAATTCGGGGACAAAATCAAACGGTTGACCTGTGCCTTAATCGACGCCAAAATTAAGCGAGGGGATAAGGTCGGTATTTATTCAGCCAATCGCTATGAGTGGGCGGTAAGTGATTTTGCCTGTATTTTGGCAGGGGCGGTCTCAGTTCCCATCTATGCTACGAACACCAAAGAACAGGCTCAATTCATCATCAAAGATGCTGAGATCAAGCTGATCTTTGTGGGCAATGAATCTCAATATCAAAACCTGGCTGCCATCCATTCTGAGGGTGCTGCTATCAGGATTATTCCCTTTGATTCAATTGTTGATCTTGATCCAGCAATTGCCACCACATTTGATGAATTTATTCAGATTAAAGACCCCGCTGCGTATGAAGCTGAGCTTAACGCCAGACAGGCTGAGATCAGTCGGGATGACCTGACCACCATCATTTACACCTCGGGAACAACGGGTAATCCCAAAGGCGTTATGCTGTCCCATGCAAATCTGTTTCATCAGTTTGAAGCGGTTGATGCAAATTTCAACGTGACCAGCAAAGACACTTCTCTGTGTTTCCTGCCCTTGAGTCATGTCTATGAGCGGATGTGGTCCTACTATGTTTATCTGAAAGGAGCGGTGCATACTTACCTGGAAGATCCCAAGCAGGTTATTGATACCATGCAGGAGATCAAGCCCACGGCCATGGTGTCTGTCCCGCGTCTCTATGAAAAAATCTATGCCGCAGTGATGAACAATCAGGAAAGTGCTTCAAAGCTTAAAAAGAGCCTATTTAAAGCAGCCCTTAAAACCGGGGCGGATTATTACCCCAAATCGTTCACTCAACAGAATATTTCATTTGGTCTCAAGTTGAAACATAAGCTGTTTGACAAGCTGGTTCTTTCGAAGATCAGGGCTTTAGTTGGTGGAGATAAGAATTTCTTCTCAGCCGGTGGAGCACCTCTGGAAAAATCAATTGAGGAGTTCTTTCTGTCCTGTGGTTTACTGATTTGTCAGGGTTACGGTCTGACAGAGACTTCTCCCATGGTTTCCTATAATACACCCGGTGCCTTCAAGTTCGGAACGGTGGGGAAGCTGGTTCCTGATTGTGAAGTCAAGATTGCTGATTCCGGGGAGATCCTGGTTAAAGGCACTCAAGTCATGTTGGGTTATTACAATAATCCGGAGGCCACTGCTGAAGCCATTGTGGATGGTTGGTTCCATACGGGTGATGTTGGCGAATTTGATGGTGACGGATACTTGAAGATCACTGACAGGATCAAAGATCTGATCATTACGTCTGGCGGAAAAAATATTGCGCCCTTGAATATTGAGACCCTGGTTGGAAAGGATTTCTATATTGAACAGATCATTGCCATTGGGGACAAGCGCAAGTTTATCAGTGCCCTAGTCGTACCGGCTTTTGAGAGTCTTGAAGCATGGGCCCACAAAAAGAAGATCCAGTACAGCTCACCTGAAGAACTCATTGAACATCCTGAGGTAACAGAGTTTTATAAAAAGCGGATAGAATTGCAGTCAAAATTATTGGCGCAATATGAGACGATCAAGAAATTCAAACTGTTACCCAAGCCATTTACCATGGAAGCAGGGGAGATCACACCAACCTTAAAGCTGAAGCGCAAGCAGATCAATGAGAAGTTTAAGGCTTTGATCGATGGTATGTACCATAAGAGCTCGTGAGTTTAGTGAGTTTGATGAGTTTCTGGGCTAGTGAGTAGGTTGCTAGATCTTTTTGAAACCGAAAATAAATTTGAGGAAGCCCTTTAGCTTATAGTTCCAGGTACCACCCACAATCATCATAAAACCCACCCAGCGGCGATAGATAAAGCCTGGTACGGGGGTCCAGTAGAATTGTTTATTCAAGGGCAGAAAATCAGTAACAACAGCTCGAGCTTCGGTCATTTCCAATAGCCCCAATTCACCATGAGTGCGACCAATTCCACTCTGCTTGAATCCTCCCCAGGGCAGGTTGGGAATACCATGGGAGATCAGATGGTTATTGATGGTCACTACCCCGGCTTGTAATTCAGAAGCAATTTTGCGTCCCAGGCGACGGTTCCTGGTCCAAACTGAGGCAGTTAAGCCCAAGTCAGAATCGTTAGCCAGGCGAATAGCCTCTTCAATGGTCTTAAAGGGCATGACGCCCAGAACCGGACCAAAGGTTTCCTCCCGCATAATGGTCATTTGATGATTGACATCGGTGAGAATGGTGGCCGGTAGAGCCTGGTCTGTATCATTGTCAATCTGCGATAAGGCTGAGACGACAGCCCCCTGACCAATGGCTTCTTTCAACACATTCCGGACAGCCGCCTGTTGGCGTGAGGTGGTCATTGTGCCAATATCGGTATCGGATTGGGCTGCATCACCAACCCTGAGTTGTTCTACTTTTTTTCTGAGAATCTTCAGGAATGGTTTGTAGACATCCCGGTGAACATAAAC
>JAOZSM010000023.1:0-8883 GCA_029939675.1 Fidelibacterota bacterium | reverse complement strand
ACATTCACCTGGATAAATAGATCTTTGGGAAGTTCTCCGGCATCCATGGTCTTCTGGATGATTTGGCCCACCATCTGGGTTTCAGAGGCCGCCTTATACAGGAGACCATTGCCAGACATGAGGGCCATCAGAATTTCGTGCATGGGAATAGCCAGGGGGTAATTCCAGGGAGAGATGATCCCAATGACACCCAGGGGTACATGCTGCAGGCGATTGCTGGTGAAAAGACCAAAAATATGTGAGCCCTTGACCCGTCGTTGACGGAGCACCCGGGCAGTATGTTTTATGTAATAATCAAATGAGATAATGGCCGCAGAAATTTCAGTCATATAGGCATCGGGCAGGGTTTTCCCATTATCCTGGGAGATTATGCGGGCATACTCCTCACCGTGTTGAACCAGATGACGCTGCATTTTGCGCAGGTGTTTACCGCGTTCAGAAAAAGAGAGATGGGACCATTTTACCTGGGCTACCCGAATCCGTTTGACGGCTTCCTTGATATCAGCAATGGTGTTTTGGGGGATCTTACCCAGAGATTCGCCTGTGGCAGGATTAAAAGCTTCAGTATGAATTAGTGTGGTCATAATTTTTTCTCCATCATTCGGAAAAGGTATTCTTGCTAGCGGTTATTGGTAGGGTTATTTATGTGCTATCAGGCGGGGATTGAATCCTTGCTTGGTCGTCTCAGAATTACAGTGGACAGAAGAAATACAGGATGAGGGGCATGAATTATTGGCAGTACTCCTCGATGCTACGTTTATCTTCGCCCTGGATATTCAGAATTGAAACAAGCCGTGTAACATCAATAAAAACCCAATACAATGGGTCTCAGAATAAAAATCAGGAATTATCATGAAGAAACTTACCCAAAGAGATCTCTGCAGAACCACTGATGAAAACGCCCTGACATTCAAGGCCACTTCAGAACTTACTAGTCTTAAACAGGTTATTGGTCAGGAGCGGGCAGTTCGAGCGCTTCAGTTTGGTCTGGAATTGCTGGCCCCGGGTTATAATGTATTTGTAGGTGGTTTACCGGGCACTGGTAAGAGTACCATTGTCACCAATCTGGTTAAAAAATTTGCAGCAACAAAACCGGAGCCAGAAGACTGGATTCTAACCTTCAATTTTCAGGATGAATACCACCCCAAAGTTTTCAGCTTGCCGGCTGGTAATGGTGTCAAATTCATGAAACAGATGAAACGCTTGATCGGCAGTTTAAGCGTGGATCTCCCCAAGGTTTTTAAGGGTGAGCTTTACGGAAAGCGCAAGAAAGAAATAACAGCAGAATTTGATACAGGTCGGGAGGAGATCATAGCTGGTGTTAATGCAGAGGCGGCGGATCAGGGGATTCAGCTGACCATGACCCAGGAGGGTTTTCAGACCATTCCGCTAAAGGATGGTAAGCCCATTAGTGAAGAAGCTTTTGCGGCACTTACGGAAAAGGAACAGGCCAATCTTAATGAGCGAATCAACAGTATCCAGGAGCTATTACGGGGCGCGCTTAGGGATATGTCGGAGCTGGAGGAAGAGCGGGAGGATGTGGTTGAGAATCTCCAGGAAAAGATTGCCCTGGATTCCGTAGAACACCGGATCGGACGTCTATTTGAAAACTATGCCGAGTATCCCGGAATCATTGACTATCTAAAAAATGTCAGAGATGATATTGCTGAACATGTTCAGGAATTCATTGGTTTGGAAACACCCCATGAAGATGCCGAAGTCAGTACTCAACAGATTCAGAAAGCTTTGTTACAACGTTATAAGGTGAACCTGCTGGTGGATAATTGTCGCCAAAAAGGGGCGCCGGTAGTTATTGATACCAATCCTTCATACTATAATCTGTTTGGCCGCATTGAGAAAAAAGCAGTTATGGGCACCTGGTACAGTGATTTTACCATGATCACAGCTGGAGCACTTTTAAAAGCCAATGGCGGTTTTCTGATTCTGGATATCCAGAGCGTGCTGCAAAATGCTCATGTTTGGGAGTCGTTGAAGCGGGCCTTAAAAAACAAATCGCTGCAAATTGAAGATGTGAATGAGCAATTTGGTTTCTCGTCCACGACCTCGTTGAGACCCCAGGCGATTCCTCTGGATTTGAATGTGATCCTACTGGGTCGATCAGATTATTTCCAATATTTACAGGAAGTGGATGAAGCCTTTAATAAGACTTTTAAAGTTCGGGCTGATTTTGACTATGAGGTAAGCCGTAATATTAAAAATGAACATCTGCTTTGTCAGTTTATTGCCCGGGTTTGTCGGGAAGGTAAATTACCTCACTTTACCTCTCAGGCAGCGACCCAGATTATTGTATACAGTTCCAGGTTGGCTGGTGATAGAGAGAAACTTTCCCTGCAGTTTGGTACTTTGGTGGGCTTGATCACTGAATCTGCCTACTGGGCTAAAAAGCAGAAAAACCGCCAGGTTCAGAAAGAAGATGTCCGGCAGGCAATTATGGAAAAGCGCTTTCGGGGCAGTTTATACGAAGAAAAAGTTTGGGAGAATATTGAGAACGAAACCTTGTTGATCGATGTTGTTGGCGAGCGGGTAGGTCAGATCAATGGCCTGGCTGTTTATTCCATGGGTGATAACTCATTTGGGAAGCCCTCCCGTATCACAGCTACTACCTACATGGGTGAACCCGGTATCATCGCGGTTGAACGGGAAGCGAAGCTCTCTGGAAAAACCTACGATAAGGGGAACCTAATTGTAAACGGTTATCTGGGGCAGACCTTCGCCCAGAATTTCCCCCTCTCAGTAACCATTACCCTGACTTTTGAACAATCGTACGGTGGGATCGACGGTGATAGTGCTAGTTCTACTGAGATTTATGCCATTCTTTCAGCCTTGTCAGGTATTCCCATTAAACAGGGAGTAGCCGTTACCGGTTCTGTTAATCAGTGGGGTGAGATCCAGGCCATTGGTGGTGTCAATGAGAAGATCGAAGGCTTTTTCCACCTGTGTGACCTGCGTGGTTTGACCGGTGATCAGGGGGTGATCATTCCAGCATCAAATGTGGATCACTTGATGGTGATGCCAGATGTTCAGGCAGCTGTTAAAGCCGGGAAATTTAATATTTGGGCGGTAAGCACTATTGCGGAGGGGATCGAATTACTTACTGGAGTTAAAGCCGGTAGTTTAAACAGACATGGTAATTTTCCAGTCCGGACTGTTTTCGGGGAAGCCCAGAGTAAGTTGAAGAAATATTTTTTGAAGGGGCAGGCTTTGGTGGGTAAATAAGTAACAAGGAGGAAAGTAGAAGGTAGAAGGGGGGCTGACCCGGTTCAGAGATCTTTTTGGGAGGTTATTTGAGGTATAGCATTTTAACGGTGAGGTTAAAATTGTGACCCTGCAGTTTGGCAAAATACATCCCGGCTGGTGCTTTACGACCCCGGTCATCAAGTCCATTCCAGCGAATCACATGCCATCCTATAGCCATTTCGTCTGAGACCAAAGAGCGCACAACTTTGCCTCTAATGTCATAAACTTTTAAATTTACGTCCGCTCTCTCCGGGACACTAAAGCGTAAAGTGGTTTCCGGATTAAAGGGATTTGGATAATTTTGAGCTAGTGCGAAGTGTTCAGGAAACAGATCGGGATCAGCAGGGGTTGCATTTGGTTCAATCAATAAGTATTGGACGATACTTTCCATCACGGCGTTGCGGGAATCAGTCGGGTAGATAGTTTCAAAAGGGAATCCTAAAAAGACCAGTTTGCCTGCCTGGGTTCCACCAGGGAACAACCCTTCAAAACTAACCCCTCCCAGATCATGGGTGCTCACGTTCAAATAACGCACAATGCTTTCACTGCCGTTATTCGGGATCAATGCATCCGGATATCTAACATTGAATGTGCCATGAGTACCATCATCAAACAAAATGGTCGACACCGCGCTCAACAGGCTCCCAGAAATCCCTTCTGCGGAATAGTAGGTGCCCGAAACACCTCCCGGGGCATCCGCTGAATAACCAGCCTTGAGGTAATTATGAATGAATGACCGATCACCAGTTGACCCTCGGTAATCCAGATCCCAGGCAATTTCTGCACCTGAAATGAAAAGTCGGCCACCCTGCTGTAAATAGCTCGTGATCAAAGCCTGTTCTGAAGTTGAGAAGGTTTCGTCAACAGTAGATTCTTCACCCAGGATGTAATCAACAATGAGATAGTCCGCCAGGGTGACAGAGCCATCAATGATCGCATCATTCGTGGCTGATTCAAAGAGCACTTCATTTTCATGGATCGCTTCAGCATGCTGGCGTATGAAATCATAGGTGTTGCCGGTTGAGCTACGATCAAACCCATTGACCACTAACATTTTTCCTGAAGAATATCCAGTCGGCAGGATCGCCAAGACTTCAGATTCACTGGAGGAACCGATCAGATTTTCGGCGACCAGCTTAAAATATAAGATGGAATCCGGTGCTAGATCCGTCAGCGTAATCCCGTCGGATCCTATTAGAAGAGGATCGTTGAAGTTTAGCCCATCTGTGCTGGTAAATAGCCGATGCTGTAGAATGTTAGGATCAGCGTTGATGAATACGTGCACCCCACCCGGACTTTCTGAAACAGCGCCAAAAGAGGCGGGCCGGGCCGGGAAATTACTATCAGTGATGTAGGTCGGCTGGACCATGGGAGCGGACTCATCGCTCAATATTGTATACAGGATCTGGTCGCTCAGCACTGTGGCTGCATCCATTGTTTCACCATCTATGGTAACTTGGGCATGAAGCAGACGAATTCCATGGCTGTAGTCAACATAAGTGTTCGAGTGAATGTTGGTAAGTGGCTGGATGGGGTTCCCGTTCAGCCGATGCCAGCCATAGATGGTTACATGATCAGGCCGATCTAGTGCCGTGATCAAGTTACTTAGTACGACATCCTTTTTGGTTCCCCCGATCAGTTGACCCAGGTTAGCACCAGCAGTAACCAGTTGGGCTTCAATGGCATTATTGTGCTCAATGAACTTGGGGACCCCTTCATTTTGGTTACCAACCGGTGGATAAGTGACCGGTGCCACCTTGATATCAGCATGCTCATAAATATGATCGACCAGCTTTCTGGTGGGCATGATCATGCCAAAAAAATCGGCAGCTCTCTGGGCAATGATAGGTCCCATGGGAACCCGACAATAATTCGTATCTATACCGATCGACAGGTAGTCAGGCATCACTTGATAGTTCAATAGGTGGGGATTTCCGGCAGCATCGTCGCAAGTGGCTTCGCCAGCAGTCAGCTCTCTCAGGAAGTAGGGAATATTACCAGTGATCAATTGCTGAAAGATGGCCTCTTCACGGTTACTGAAGCTGAGTCCGATCAGGGATTGCATGAATTGAGATCCGGTTGGTGCATCCGTGCGGCGCAGGGGGATCTGGTAACTGCTGCGACTCAAAATGCCGGATTGAATCAGGTCTGAGTACGCCCTGGCCCCATAGTAGGTGTAGCCATCATTGACCTGGTCTGTTCCGGTCAACAGCGTGTGAATAAAGCCATTCAGCTCAACTTGCACTGTATGCAGAATGATCTGTTCAGGGTTCTTCTTCAAAATGATCTCAATCCGCCCATCCAGAGCCACATGGTGGATGAACGCATCGTCTTCTTCAGTGGTGAAGGTGTAGTGCTCGGCCAGATAACTCTGCATGATACGACTTCTATACCAGGTACCGCCAGTGGGAGAGACAATGGGTTCTCCTTCATACAAGGCCACACTATCATTGTAGGCCAAGACCGAAAGGCAGCGATCGGGAGCGCCATCCAGCCAATTGATGAACTGGTCTCCATAGCTATGTTCATAGCCATAGTCGCTATCTAAAAAACAGATTCGCTTGATGTAATCCGGAATATCAGTCACACCATCTAGGTAGGAAAAGATAAATCGTCCGCCCCCGCTATGACTCGAAAGCACAATAAACGGATCGTGATCCCCAAAACAGGCTAACAAATATTCGACCGTTGATCTGATGATATCGTCATAATCAGGATACTGAGTCTTCCACGCTGGCCAGCTTAGCATGTCAGCCTCAAGATAAACTGTGACAAGGTTATAGTCTGGGACATGTTGCCGAAGAAAGCGGGTTTGGGCTCCAATATGTTGAATATCGTAATGCCAGTCATCACCCTCCTGGGTGATCTTTCCCACGGTGTGTTCAATGGTATTCCCATTTGGCAAAGCATACAGAACAAGACCAACCGGCAGGTCTGCTCTAAACGAATCCACAGCAGCAGCATCAATATGAATGGTCATCTGCTCACTCAGTTTGAAGGTGATGACCTGGTCATCAAAATAGGGACTTGTCGTAAATCCGGCTAAACTTGTTGGGGTTTGAGCATGGGTCGGTGATATAAGGAAAGCGGATAGTATTATTATCACTGCGCAAGAGTTGATGGCTCGAATATTCAATTTTAACGATCTCGAAAAAAGATCCTCTCGCGGAGCGCGCAGAGACGCAGAGTGTAGATTATTATGGACATAGCCCATATTGCGATAGGTGAATGTTTTTAATAGCGCTTGAATGCATTTCATGATTTCTCAGATACTTTTTGTGGGAACGTCAATTTTAGCTTCATAATAATGCTCCTGAAATTATTGGTTTCATGATCCGGTAGTTAGGTTGTTCTCAAGGTGCTGATTACTTGCTATGTGGCTGGAAGATAATTTTCCAGGTGGTTGTTCACACTCCAATTAAGTGTGGCAGAGAAAAAAGTAAAAATAATGACTTACCCGGCTCAATAGTTGCTTCGTGGAATACTTGTGAAAAATAAATGATGTGGTTGGTTATTCAGCATTGTTTTCTTTAGAGTGAGTATTAATTTTTACTCATAAATGAGTTGGAAAATCCAATGGGCTAACCGACTTCAAAAAGTGGAGAAAAAATCACCAGTGTCTCTAACGTCACCCTGTTCAAAACAAGTGTTATACAATATCAAAAACCAGTCAATTCTAATCACATAATCATAGTTTCGTTTATCGGGAGTTCAGATTCATGACGAAAAAAGTAGTACGCATTAATGAGGCTACCATTCGCTTTGCAGGAGATTCAGGCGATGGGATGCAGCTAACAGGCACGCGCTTTACTGAAGCAACAGCCATTGTGGGTAATGATCTAAAAACCATTCCCAATTATCCATCAGAAATTAGAGCGCCATTGGGAACGCTGGCTGGTGTCAGTGCTTTCCAGTTGATGTTTGGTTCATCCAGGGTCTTCACTCCGGGTGATTTACCGGATACCCTGGTAGCTATGAATCCGGCAGCCTTGAAGGTTCATTTGAAGGATCTGAAAAAAGGTGGCACCATCCTGGCCAATGCCAATGCATTTACAGCCAAGAATTTGAAGATGGCCAACTGGGATGGCAATCCGCTGGAAGATGACACTTTGGAAGGGTACACAGTTTTCAGTATCGAGATGTCCAAACTGGTGGGAAAAGCACTGGAAAATTCTGATCTGACCTCAAAAGGGATCGAGCGAACCAAAAATATGTTTGCCCTGGGTGTTCTTTTCTGGATGTATAATCGTCCGGTCGAACCTACAGAAGCTTGGCTTCGTAAAAAATTCGGGAAGAACCCGGCCATTGCAGAAGCCAACATTACTGCCATGAGAACCGGTTATAACTACGGTGAGACTACTGAAATTTTCACAACCTCCTACTTGGTTGAAAAAGCTGAATTGCCCAAGGGAAAATACCGCAACATCACCGGAAATGTGGCGATTGCTTATGGATTAGTAGCTGCGGCCAAAAAAGCAGGCAAGGAATTGTTTCTTGGATCCTATCCAATTACCCCGGCCAGTGAGATTCTGCACACGCTTTCAGGTTTGAGAAATTTTGGTGTTAAGACTTTTCAGGCAGAGGACGAGATTGCTGGTATTTCATCAGCAATTGGTGCTTCATATGCTGGTGACCTGGCTTGTACCACAACTTCCGGTCCCGGTATGGCTCTGAAAACAGAAGCCATTGGCCTGGCAATTATTACCGAGCTTCCTCTGGTTATTATCAATGTCCAGCGGGGTGGACCCAGTACTGGAATGCCTACCAAGATGGAACAATCCGATCTATTTCAGGCAGTCCTTGGCCGTAATAGTGACGCTCCCATTCCGGTCATTGCTGCTCAGGATCCAGCAGATTGCTTTGACTGTGCCTATGAAGCAGCCCGTGTAGCTCTAAAATACATGACTCCAGTCATTGTGTTAACCGATGGTTATCTGGGGCAAGGTTCAGGTCCCTGGCATATCCCTGATCCAAAAGATTTACCCGAGATCAAGGTGATTCATCCTGACTCATCTGCTAGTGGTGAAAATGGTTTTATGCCCTATGCTCGTGATGAAAATGAAGCGCGCCCCTGGGCTATTCCCGGTACACCTAATCTGGAGCACCGTATTGGTGGTCTTGAAAAGGAAAACATTACCGGTATGGTCAGTCAGGATCCTGAAAATCATCAGCTCATGACTGACATTCGAGCTCGTAAGGTTCAAAAAATTACGCAGGAAATACCGGCACTTGAAGTGTGCGGTGACCCCAAGGGTGACTTAATTGTAATTGGTTGGGGTAGCACGCATGGTGCCATTCACGTGGCGGTTGATCGAGCTCGGAAAGCTGGCAGATCTGTTAGCCATATCCATTTACGGTGGGTGAGTCCCTTCCCCTCAGACCTTAAAGAGATCTGTGACAATTTTGATGAGATCCTGATTCCCGAAGTAAACTCCGGTCAACTAGCTCTGTTGCTGAGAGCGGATCTACTGAGACCGATTCATCAGTTGAATAAAGTGCGGGGAGAACCCTTTCGTGCTTCAGAGATCGAAAACAAAATTAACGAGATTCTCGGATAATTCCCGAGCGATATAGATAAGGTATAGTAAGATGAGTGAGACTATTCAAGGTATAGAAGAGTTGAAT
>JAOZSM010000150.1 GCA_029939675.1 Fidelibacterota bacterium | reverse complement strand
CCCGTTGGCATTTCCAAATCCAGACCAGAATTGGCCATTAGCACAGTAGAACGAGCTGCTCCCCAATCTGACACAGCCACACCAGTAAAGCCCCACTCATCTTTAAGAATATCCTGGAGTAAGTATTTGTTTTCACACGCATAGGTCCCACGAAATTTGTTGTAAGCTGCCATCATCGTCCAGGCATCAGCTTCCTGAATGGCAGCTTTGTAGGCCGGAAAATATATTTCACGCAGGGTCCGCTCATCGATTTCAGCACTCACATCAAACCGATTCCATTCCTGATTATTTGCCACAAAATGTTTTGTACAGGTTATCACTCTGCGGCTTTGTACTCCTTTAATGTAGGGAACAACCATCCGGGACATTAAATAAGGATCTTCGCCAAATCCTTCAAAAGTACGACCACCATGCGGAGCACGCGCAATGTTAATATAGGGACCCAGGAGCATGTTTCGTCCCATGACTCTAGTTTCTTCACCGATTTGCTCAGCAATGCTTTTCATTAATTGAGGATTAAAAGTGGCCGCCATATTTATCATGGAAGAATAATTTGTGGAATGGCCTTTGGCATTGGGACCCAAAGGACCGTCGGTCATGATCATTTCAGGAATTCCCAGCCGTTTATTGGCTCTGGTTTTAAAATCATTCCCGCCAACCAGGTCAACTTTCTCTTCTAATGTCATTTTTGACATTAAATCCTTAACTCTCAGATCAATAGCCAGATCTGCTTTTTGGTAATCCTCTAATGTGGCATTATTGCATGAAACGAATAAGAGACTGCTTAACAATAATGTCAGAAGTCCAATGTTTAAAGTAATTTTCATTTTTATTCCCTCAATTTTCCAATATCAATTCTTGACCATCCCGCAAAAAGACCCTCTCGCAGAGAACACAGAGACGCAAAGTATTGAGAATTAAGAACATATCCCGTGTTCGCATAAATACTATATTTATTGATGTTAGGGTGATATTCATGTTCTGTCATATACTTTTTGCGAAATTGTCAATTCTTAATCACTTAAAATTTTACTTTTCCCATGATCGTATTTCCAGTCCAATTGGCCTCAGCAGTTGGTAAATAGCCACCTGAGAAGCCTGACCAGGCTGTATGCATGACACCCAACATCAGATCCGGCTCTTTGTCGCCAACTAAGAGGATATCCACGATATTCATTAAATCCCACCAGGCAACCCCCAGGGTTTTCATGCCATAGCGGTGATAATTATTTAGCTGATTAAATGTTTTCTGTTTTTCCCAGTGGTACACCCCTACATAATTCCAATCGAGAACAAGAATATCACGGGGTATTCCCGCTACAGCGCCCACAGCATCAATCATAATTGCATTTTGGTAATCATTAAAAAGATCACCCCACATATGAATTTCAACATCTTCACTGTATTTACGGATAATTTCATGTACGCGTGTGATCTCATCGATCATCAATTCCTGATTCGTTAAACCACGGGCGAGACATCGGCTGTCCTTATTGATAAACCCGGCTTCATCCTGGCTAATGTGAAAATATTTTGGTTTTAATTGGGTCAATATATTCCCGATAACTCTATCCATAATAACCCAGGCCTTGGGATCCGAAGGACAACTGGCCGGGTGACTGAACCGGGAGAAGTCAACAGCATCGTAACTCAGCAGGACTTTTTTTCCGAAATACTTTTTGCTGGTAAATTTGATTACTGGAGGGATGGCAGAAATAAGTTCATAATCCTGGTCCCGCTTCAGCGCTCGGCCTGTTTTTGTTTTGATATGTAGTTGGGTAGTTTCGCAATCATGAATTCGGGGCACATCTAATCTAATCCATCCATCAGCAGTGATGGTCCACTCTTCATTTTCATAATATATGCCTTCATCCAGATCAGGATCAATGATCCGGGTAATGGTACCGGCTCCAAAAGTTTCAATATATGGCACTGGCTCCATATATCTTGAGCGGCAAAACTCAAACATTTTAACAATATCCGCTTGTTTCTTAGCATCAGTGAGATCGTTATAGTTACTGGAATGGATGTAAACGATATTGTATCTGGCCTGAGCATATTTTTCAATTAAGGCTTTAAAATCGGTACTAAGAGATTCTCCACCAGCCAGTACTGGACGATATTTGAAGGTGGGCCAATCTTCAATGACAGCATTTGTCAGCTTTTTTTGTTGTTCAACCAGCTCTAAAAATGTGGTCACGCCATAGTACAGCCCCCGTTGACATCGGGCAGAAATGGATACTTTGTGTTTTGCAATTTTCAGCAAATAGGCATCTTCGTGAGGTGGAATAGCATCAGATTGTGATATTTCAATCGTAATTGTTTTTGACCTATGCTTTTTGCCACTGAAATTTGCAGTCATTCCAAAAGTTTTCTCCCATGCATGTGCAATTTCAGATGTAATGTAATCATCTTCTTCATAGGCGATTTTCCACTTACTTGTGACTTTTGTCCTGCCTTTGGTTTTGACAATATTTTTGGGCTGTAAGAATAGCCCTTTGTAGGCATCCTTTGTGGTGACCAATTCTCGCGCTTCTGCAAGTCCTTGATCAATTCCATCTTTATAGCGTCGGTAACCGTAAGGATGCCCCCACAGCTTATTGGCTTCATCCAGCCAACGTAAAGTTCCGAAGAAATCTGTAATGTAATCAGCCCTGGCAGAACTGGGCATGTCAGGTAATTCGGTTTGAATTAATTCTTTGACTTCCTGAACGATTTTGTCATCCCGATCCAAATATCCAGAGCACTGATAGTCCTCACCGTCCAAATCAATAAATGTTGTTATCTTATATTCTCGATCGACAAAGTCTGTGGCAGGAATTTTCAGTTTTTGTCCCAGCCTGGCTTTTATTTCAAGTGTGTGATCAGATGAAATGGATTCGAAGATCATTTTTGCTTCTGGAAGGTTGGTCAGGGCAGCCATTGTGTTTCGATCACCAACGTATCCAACAACATCAGCACCTGCCCGGCTAAACTCAAGGGTCATTTTCTTATCTAAGTTGGTTTGAATCATTGCCCAGGCATCTTCCTCAGAAACAGGTCTCAGCGCGAAGCCCCAGCCCCCAAAACCCTGGTCGATCTTGATCAACACCAGATTACGCCCTTTTTTCAATGATAAGCGTAAATATTCATTGTCCGGGACTACTGGTCGCGGCATGTGCAAACTGTGAATCAGTACTCCATTAAGATATACTTTTGCTCCATCATTGGAGCCGAACCCAAAGACTCTCTCTTGGGCCTTAGCACTTGTTATCCAGCAGGCTGCGTAAGCCACCACGCCATCATTGGGTGTAAAAACATTCTTCAAGTTTACTTGAAACTGATCGCTGGTATACTTACTCCAGATGAATTTTTTGCTATCATATTGAACAGTCATTCCCTCGGTAGGTACTATGCCTTTTTCTCCGCCTGCTTCAACGAGAAAATCTTCATCCCAGCCAGAACAGTCATCAGTATGGTAATAATTGGTTACACCTTCCGGGAGTTCATTGGGAAAAGGTCCCAATAATAGAAACTCCTGCATGAATTGATTATCCGTGAGCTTATCCGAAGTATAATTTTGCGCCAACATTGTTAATGGCAGAATGAGCAGCAATAATATTTTTTTCATTTATTATCCTTTAATCCTCTCATGAAATAGAGCACTACCTGGGATTTCCTGCTTTTCAATTCCCGGTCCCTGCCAACTTGCTTTTAACATTTTACCGCCCCCACGCTGGAGGTATTTGACGGCTATTTTATGATACCCGGCTTGCAGACCAATTTTGCCTACTTCTTCTTTTGCGATATGGGCATGGTCATTTTCAATAACTTCATGGCCATCGATGAAGAGGCGACTGCCATCATTTGTTTCCAGGTAAAAAGTGTAGAGCCCTTTGCTTGGAGCATGAATTAGTCCCTCAAAATCAAAGGCGAAAAATGAATCCTTCTGGCGATTGTCTAGATTAATACTGCGGCATATTCCTGAGTCCAGGGCTGTAATCTTCTGCAAATCAGGCGTATTAACCAGGTAGCGTTCATAATATTTGTATTTTAGCCCTTTTTTAAGTTTTGCATCAAATTCTACCGCTGGTAAGTATTCAGCCTTTTGGAAATCATAAGAACCAACCATACTTGGTTTTAACTCTTGGTTGAAGGCGCGTATTTTTAGATGCGAACTTTTTGATATTGTGATGGGTGTGGTATAGAGACTCGAATTCTGGTCTGGTATACTGCCATCTAAAGTAAAAAATATTTTGGCATTTTTTGTGTCGCAAGCCAGGCTGACCAGCGTTTCCTTTTCAAACATTTCAGCACCAGATTTAAGCCAGGGCAGCAAGACCTCAGGTTCACCATTATCACAAGGTGGATAATCCTCTGGTGCATTTCCCAGCAGCTTATTCGCTTCCCGGCCCATGATGAAAGTAAATTCGCCACCTTTCATGATATCCTCATGGTTCAGAAATGTGCTGGAATATGGCTTCCCATTTAAGCGCATGGATTGGATATAGATATTTTCGCTGGCCTGATTTTGGACAGAAATGTTAAATTGTTTACCATTTTCCAGATGAATGATCGCTTCATCAACGATGGGACTTCCAATAGTATAGATCGGCTGACCTGGATTGAATGAATAAAAGCCAAGCGCATTCAGAATGTACCAGGCCGACATCTGACCACAATCTTCATTCCCAGCCAAACCATTTGGGCTATTCTTATACATATCCTTCAAAATAGTGCGGACGATTTTTTGAGTTTTCCAGGGTTGACCGACATAGTTATACAAATGAGGCATGTGATGATCGGGCTCATTGCCTTGCGAATACTGACCAATTAGCGCATAATCAGGCTCATTAAAATTTGCACCCCCACGATCTGAACTGACCGAGAAAAAGTGATCGAGCCACTTGATAAAATTGGTTTCACCGCCCATTAATTGGATCAGACCTTTTGTGTCATGGGGTACAAATGTGTATTGAAATGCATTTGCCTCTGAATAAACGGTATTGATAAACGGGTTAAAGGGTGAATACCAGTTATGGTTACTATCTTTGCCTCTGAAAAACCGGGTCTTGTCATCAAAGACATTTTTATAGAATTGGGCTCGTGAGGAGAAATAATCATAATCTCCATCCTGCTCCAAGTCATGGGCTAGTTGGGCCACACACCAATCGTTATAAGAATATTCCAGAGTTTTGGATATGGATTCACCGTGACGGTCAAAAGGAATATAGCCCCATTTTTTATAATATTTCAACCCCAGCAAATCTGTGTTCATTGTCTCCTGCATGGCTCCGTAGGCTTTTTGCACATCGAAGCTACGGATACCTTTGGCCCAGGCATCGCTTATTACGGAGGTGGCATGAAAGCCCAACATTCCGTCTGAATAATTATTTCCCAATGGCCACATGGGCAATCTGCCAGTTTCGTCATAACGTTGCAAAAACACATTGATGAATTCGGCAGTCCGTTTTTGATCAATGATAGTCATCAAGGGATGCCAGGCTCTGAAAGTATCCCACAAAGAAAAGACTGAGTAGTTGGTATAATTTTCGGTATGGTGAATTTTGTGGTCAACACCACGGTATTGTCCGTCAATATCCATATATAAATGGGGGGACAGAAAGGCATGATACATGGCTGTATAAAATATTGTTTTTACATCTTCAGAAGATGATTCGATCTCAATTCTACTGAGTTCACGATTCCAGGCTTGTTTTGCCTGCAGGTGAATTGCATCAAAGTTCCAATCCGGTATTTCTGCTGCAAGATTTTTCCGGGCACCCTTAATATTTACTGTAGAGATACCAACTTTTACCATGAGCTGGCTACTGGACATGTCCTTGAAGCTCAGAGCTGCTTTTACATTTTTTCCTCCAATGCGCTTTGCATTGTCAGCAGGCTGCTCATTTAAGGACAATATGTATTCTGAAATCGGTTCAGATAATCGAGCCGCAAAATAGACTGTGTGATCAAAAACCCAGCCATTTGAACGGCGATAACCTTCAATTTCATGATCATTTACAATATGGATATATGAATCGAGAACCTGCTCAGAATCATTCTCTTTATGGAGTAAATCGATAATTAAATTGGCTGATTCATTTGTTGGATAAGTATATCGATGAAACCCTGCTCGCAGACTACTGGTTAATTCTGCTCTGATTCCATAATCATCAAGTTGAACAGCATAGTATCCAGGAGTTGCTTGCTCTGTTTGATGATCAAATCGAGAACGGTAACCTGAGGCAGGTTGACTTGCAGTACCTGGATTAAATTGAATTTTACCAGTGGTAGGCATGAATAAAATATCTGTATAGTCGACTGCACCAACCCCACTAAAATGAGTATGTGAAAAACCTAGAATTGTGGAATCGGAATAATGATAACCGGCACAGGCTTTTTGGCTACCGTCATTTCTGGTATCAGGACTAAGCTGTACCATTCCAAAGGGTAATGAAGCACCTGGAAAAGTTTGGCCACTGCCATCTGTACCTATAAAGGGATCAACATAGGGAATGAACGTTTTCTCTTTTTCAGAACACGTACTTATAACAAGTAAACCTATACAGACAACCAGGATAGTCCACAGGTTCAATGCTGAATTAAATTTATTTTTCAACCCGGGTGGCTCTGATATATACATCATTGGGGTTCTTATTGTGTTTCCTGGCGAGCTATGAGCATATCAATGCTTTCCTGACATGGTCTTTGTTTATGTGATGTTCGCTGAATTGATGTAGTATCAGCTACAGGATAGAATCGTTATCTCTAGCGTTATCGTCATAAATATCAGCTATTAGCATACAGGAGGAAAGAAAGTTTCTCTTTCCTCCTGCATTTAATTGCTAATCAGATTTTATTTTAACAATATTGCTTTCTGGGTCTTATGGAATTGACCAGCTTGCATTTTAAATAAGTAAATACCTGATGCTACTTTGTGGCCTGCATCGTTAGTACCATTCCAGTTGATTGCATATGATCCGGCAGATTTATGAGAATTAACAAGAGTTCTCACTTTCTGGCCTACGATATTATATACAATCACTTCAACATGATTTGATACAGGAAGAGTATAGTTCATGTTTGTTGTTGGATTGAATGGGTTTGGATAAGCATTGCTGAGATCATAAAGAACAGGAACAACCACTTCTCTCGGATCTACGCTAGTAGGATCAGCTGCGAAAGTGTTTGCTTTGGTAAAAATGACTTCATCAACTTCCCAGGTAGCACCTGAAACCGTTGAATTATCACCAGGAGTATCACTCCAGAGATTGTCTGCGGATGCCCAATAAGCAGCTTTCACAAAATCATTCTCAGGATGAGTATGCCA
>JAOZSM010000022.1:16525-24325 GCA_029939675.1 Fidelibacterota bacterium | reverse complement strand
AGTATTGCAGAGACCTGTAAAAATAATTTTGGTGCACATCCATTCTTTGTTGATTCTCTGTCATATCTGAATATTTTACGTCAATATGGCAGAATTTAAACTAAAAACAGAATATTCTCCCCAGGGAGATCAGCCCGAAGCCATTGAGGAACTGGTTTCAGGGCTCAATAGCGGAGTCCCATTTCAAACCCTGCTTGGTGTTACCGGTAGCGGTAAAACTTATACGGTGGCAAATGTGATTCAAGCGGTTGGCAAGCCCACCCTGATTGTTTCACATAATAAAACACTGGCTGCTCAACTCTACGGTGAGTTTAAGGGCTTTTTCCCGGAAAATGCCGTAGAATATTTTATTTCCTACTACGATTATTATCAACCGGAAGCTTACCTGCCCGTGACGGACACCTTTATTGAAAAGGATATGTCCATGAATGAAGAGATCGATAAGCTCCGTCTAAAAGCTACTAGTGCTTTACTCTCACGCAGGGATGTAATTGTCGTGGCATCAGTCTCTTGTATCTATGGTTTAGGTGACCCACAGGAATACAAAAAATCGTTGGTTATTATTAACAAGGGGGCCAGCTACAATCAGCGTGATATCATGCGTAAGCTGGTGGATATCTACTATGAGCGCAACGATGTAAACTTTATGCGTGGTAAATTCAGGGTCCGAGGGGATGTCCTGGAGATTTTCCCTGCCTATAATGAATATGCAATTCGGGTAGAATTCTGGGGCAATCAGGTCACTGATATCATGACCATCGATCCACTGACCGGTGAAGTTATGACCGAAGATGAAGTCTGTGTTATTTACCCTGCCCGTCATTTTGTCACTACAGATACTCACATTCACAAGGCGCTGGACAGCATTGAAGCCGAGCTGAAGGAGCAGGTTGCTATCTTTAGGAAAAGCGGACAACTCCTTGAAGCACAGCGAATTGAGCAACGTACAAAATTTGATATGGAGATGCTCAGAGAAGTTGGACATTGCTCAGGTATCGAAAATTACAGTCGCCATCTGACGGGTCGCAAACCTGGTGATCGTCCTTTTACGCTGCTGGATTTCTTCCCGGACGATTTCCTGTTGATCATAGATGAATCACATGTGACACTGCCTCAGTTCAGGGGCATGTATAATGGAGATCAATCTCGTAAAAGAACCCTGGTTGAATATGGCTTCCGGCTTCCTTCTGCTCTGGATAATCGACCGCTGAAAATTACTGAATTTGAAGATTCCATGAATCAGGTCATTTTTACAACTGCAACACCATCTGACTATGAATTGGAAAAATCCCAGGGCGTTATCGTTGATCAGGTCATCCGACCCACCGGATTACTGGATCCTGAGATCGATGTACGACCCAGCGAAGGTCAAATTGATGATCTCATGGACGAGATTAACCAGCGGGTTGCTAAACAGGAACGGGTTCTGGTTGTGACCCTGACCAAACGCATGTCCGAAGATCTCACAGATTATTTAACGAATTACCACCTGAAAGTCCGCTACTTGCATTCTGAAATCGATAGCATTAAACGGATTGTCATTCTTCGAGACTTACGTCTGGGTGAATTCGATGTTTTGGTAGGAATCAATCTCCTGCGTGAGGGTCTTGATCTACCTGAGGTGTCTTTGGTGGCGATTATAGATGCTGATAAGGAGGGCTTCTTAAGAAGTAAAACATCTCTGATGCAGATTGCTGGTCGCGCTGCCCGGCATGCCTCAGGAAAAGTCATTCTCTATGCTGATAAAATGACTGCCAGCATGCAGTATCTGATTGATACAACTGCCGCAAGGCGGGCAAAACAGATCACTCACAACCAGGAGAAAGGGATTGTTCCGGTAACCATCTACAAGACCAAGGAACAGATCATGGGGATCACTGGTGTGGCCGATGCCATGCAGGGCAAAGAGGACGCCATTCGAGAAAGCCTGAAAAAATATGATTCTGATTATGAGTCCGGTCAATTATTGGATCTCATGCGAAAAGATATGCTTCAGGCAGCGGAGAGTCTGGATTTTGAACGGGCAGCCATGTTGAGAGATGAGATCAAGAAACTGGAACGGGAAATGAAGCAATAAACTTTGATGATCTTGCAAAAAGTCCCTTTCGCAGAGATCGTAGAGACGCAGAGTAATGATATTTATGAATTTAGACCTGTTTACGATATGTGGTTATGTTTAATATCCTTAGGATGCATTCTATGATTTCTCAATTACTTTTTGCGGGATCGTCAACTTTAATTAAAGAAGAATTTAACAAGAAAATAGTGTAATTATGAATATGTATTTTGAAGACAATCAAGTAGACGCTTTGCAGAAAAGATTTGGTATCCTTGGGCGGTCAGAGGGTGTGCAAAGTATGCTGGCCACCATCGAACAAGTCGCCCCAACGGATATTTCTGTACTTATTTCAGGGGACAGCGGCTCTGGTAAGGAGTTGGTAGCTGCTGCGCTCCATAAACATTCCCGGCGTTCTCATAAACCCTTTGTGATTGTTAATTGCGGTGCCATCCCTGCTGGTATTATTGAGAGCGAGTTGTTTGGTCATAAAAAAGGAGCTTTCACTGGCGCACAGAGTGACCGGAAGGGTTATTTTCAGTCTGCTGATGGGGGTACCATATTTCTGGATGAGATTGGTGAAACACCTTTAGAGACACAGGTTAAACTGCTGCGCGTTCTGGAGCAGGGATCATTTCTTCCAGTTGGATCTTCAACTCCTCTTAAGGTGGATGTGCGGATTGTAGCAGCCTCAAACCGCAATCTAGAGCGAGAAGTTGACACAGGTGCTTTTCGCAAGGATTTATTCTACCGGTTAAAAGCAATTACCATTAATGTACCGTCCTTGAGTGAGCGTAAAGAAGATATCCCGATTTTAGCAAATAAATTCGCCCATGATTGTGCCATCCGAAATCAGATCATCTTTAAGGGCTTTTCTGATGGAGCTTTTCAGGTGATGAGTCAACATCGATGGCCTGGAAATATCAGAGAATTAAAGAACTTTATTGAAAGTCTGGTTATTCTTGAAAAAGGCGGCGTTATTAAAACCGATGTGGTTTACCGTTACTTGAACGCTGAGGCCAGTCCAACTGAATTAAATCCGCTTTTACCGGTTAAGCTTGACCGTAGCGTCGATCAGGCAGAACGGGAACTGATCCTCCAACAGTTATTCATGCTGCGGCGGGAGATTGCTGAAATGAAAGAACTTATGGGACAGGCTGTTCAGCAAAGACCGCTTGGTGATGCTAGAACAGATGAGTATCATCCCGCTATGGAGGTTTTGCCGGATGAAAATGGTAGAGATATTATTGATGAAGATATTACTGCCATTCTTAATCCACAATTACTGGGTAACTTAACGGCGGCCCAGGTAGAAAAAGAATTGATCCTGAGGAGTTTGCAACGTTTTAAATTCAACAAGCGTAAGACAGCTCAGGCTTTGAAAATGGCTGAGCGAACTTTGTATAGAAAGATCAAGGAATATGGTATTTCGAAAGAGCATTAGCCGGATACTACCAATCCTGCTAATTTTGGTCAGCTGTGGAATATATTCATTTAAAGGGAGTATTCCCGACCATCTCCATGACCTGGAGCTGGTCACTTTCAAGAATTTGACCACTGAATTTGCAGTGGAGACAGATATTGAGGAGGCTCTGACGGAACGGATGTTCAATGAGCAGTTATTACCCCTTTCTGCAAAGGAGACACCGGACTCAAGAATCGAAGGCAAAATAAATAGTATCACAGATAAGCCTAATAGCTTTGATGAGAACGAAAATATTTTAGAATATCGACTTGAATTCCGCGGCGAGATAGTCTGGTACGATCTTGTCAGGGATTCAGAGCTTTTTAAGAAGAATTATACAGTTTTTGGCACTTACTTCAGTGAGGATGAAAACGCTACTCGCAGTGATGCTGAAAAACTTGAACGAGAAGATGCGTATGATGAGGCGATCGAAAAATTAATTGACCTGATTATCGAATCAATGACAGAAGAATGGTAAGATCATGAAAGAATATTTTATTCAACACGCAAAAGATTATGTAGGCAAAACCGTAACGCTAAAGGGCTGGGCTTATAGCTTTCGTAAAGGCGGTAAGATCTGGTTCTTACAGTTACGTGATGGTACCGGTGTTATGCAATGTGTTGTCACAAAATTTGATGCAGATGAGGCATCATTTGAGCTTAAGAACGTAATCACACAAGAAACATCTGTTATGGTAACCGGAGTAATCAAAGAGGAGCCGCGTTCGCCCGGTGGCTATGAGATACTGGCTTCAAAAGTTGAAGTGGTCGCCATTGCAGAAGAATATCCCATTTCAAAAAAAGAGCATGGTATAGACTTTTTAATGAATAACCGTCATCTGTGGCTGCGTTCCAAACGTCAACACGCCATTATTCGAATCAGACATACGATTATTAAGGCTATCAGGGACTATTTTGATGACCGGGATTTTACGCTGCTGGATACACCTATTTTTCAGCAAGCTGCTACTGAGGGCACTGCGACTCTCTTTGAAACGGATTATTTTGGCGAGAAGGCCTATTTAACCCAAAGTGGACAATTGTATGGGGAAGCTGGAGCAGCGGCTTTTGGAAAGATCTACTGTTTTGGTCCAACCTTCCGCGCTGAAAAATCCAGCACCCGGCGTCATTTAACCGAATTTTGGATGGTTGAGCCTGAAATGGCCTACTGCGACCTGGATATGGATATGGATGTAGCCGAAGATCTGGTATTCTACATTGTTTCACAGGTTCTGGAGCACCGTCGTTCAGAATTGGAGACATTGGAACGCGATATCAGCAAGCTTGAGGCTGTTCAAAGCCCATTCCCACGTATCTCATATACAGATGCAGTTAAGATTCTTCAGGAGAATGGCGTTGAATTTGAATGGGGCGACGATTTTGGTGGTGGTGATGAAACAATTATCTCAAATCAATTTCCCAGTCCTGTGATGGTGCATCGTTATCCATCAGCCATCAAGGCTTTCTATATGAAACGTGATCCCGAAAACGAAAAACAGGCCATGGCCCTGGATATGCTGGCACCAGAAGGTTATGGGGAGATCATCGGTGGTTCCCAGCGTGAGGATGATATTGATGCATTGATCTCACGCATCAAAGCAGATGGTGCCACTGAAGAAGATTACAGCTGGTACCTGGATCTAAGACGCTACGGCTCCTTTCCTCATTCCGGATTTGGTTTAGGAGTTGAACGGGTTGTGTCCTGGATCTGCGGTTTAAAACATATTCGCGAGACCATTCCATTTCCCAGGACAATTTCGCGACTGAACCCATGATCCTGGCCAAAGATGCTGTGCGAATTGCTATTATAGGCGCTCGGAAGGCCAGTCCTGAAGGGTTAACCTTTGCCTACGAAGTAGGTAAGCTGCTAGGAAAGCTGGGCGCACTTGTTTATACCGGTGGTTCCCGGGGGATAATGGAAGCAGCCAGCAGGGGGGTCCAGGAAGGTGGCGGACTAGCTATCGGTATTCTCAAGGAAAGTGATCTTAGCGGTGCCAACGAATATCTACACGTGCCCGTTATGACCGGGATGGGGGACTTGCGTAATGGCATTATCATTCGATCGGTTCAGGGAGCAATAGCTGTTGAAGGTGCTTACGGTACCTTGTCGGAAATTGCTTATGCCTTAAGTGATAAAAAACCGGTTCTGGGCTTTCAATCATGGGATATACCAGGGCTCAAACCTGTGTCCACACCACAAGAAGCTGTGGATACTTTACTGGAATTGATCAAAGGACAAGCCTAGTGTCAGATAAGCTTAAAATAGCCCTCGCCCAGCTCAACCCAACTGTGGGAGCTATGCAAGCCAGTGCTGAGCAGGCTCTTCAGGTAATGCAAGAAATGGATGCTTCAGGGGCTGATCTACTGGTTTTTCCGGAGATGTTTATTCCAGGGTATCCACCACAGGACCTTATTCTGGAAGACCATTTTATTTCTGAGAATATGAAGATGGTGAACCGACTGGCTCAGGCTAGCGGGGAAATGCTTACCCTGATTGGTGCAATTCACTATGATGGCGTCGATACTTATAATGCGGTCGCTGTTCTCCAGCATGGAAAGTTACTTCAGTGGGTCCACAAATCGCTATTACCGACCTACGACGTATTTGATGAGTGGCGCTATTTTAAGCCGGGCAGAGATAATGAACCGGTTATAATCACTTTTCGGAGTGGATCAACTCTCAGATTGGGGATACACATCTGTGAGGATCTCTGGGACGAAGATATTGATTATAAGATTTGTGATATTCTGGGTGATTCTGGAGTGGATCTGTTTGTGAACTTATCTGCATCTCCTTTTGTTAGCAATAAATACAAAGAGCGTAGTCGCCTGATAAGCAGTAAGATAGAGAAATACCATAAACCATTCATTTATGTTAATCTTGTGGGTGGACAAGACCAATTAGTGTTTGATGGAATGTCCATGGTTGTAGATCAATTTGGCGGATATCTACATGTTTGTCCCCAATTCGAATCAAGTGTGTGTCTGATTGATCTGCCTTTATCGCCGACTGCTGTTAGCGTCAAAAGTATTCCTGACATACCAAAGGCTACCCAGGTATTCAACGGTCTGGTGTTGGGGGTCCATGATTATTTCCGAAAAACTGGTCATTCGAAAGCAGTTCTTGGTTTATCTGGTGGAATAGATTCAGCCGTTACTGCTGTCATCGCGGTGGAAGCCCTGGGTCCTGAGAATGTTTTGGGAATCGCCATGCCATCCAAATATTCTTCCGACCACAGTGTCAGTGATGCGCAAGCGTTGGCCGAGAACCTGGGTATGCGATATCTTAGCGTACCAATTTGTACAGTATTCGAAGGATTTCAGGAGACCTTTAGTTCTACTTTTGGGAATCCTTTGGAAGGTCTACCAGAAGAAAATCTGCAAGCACGCATTCGGGGCAATATCCTGATGAGTATTTCGAATAGGGATGGTAGCCTTTTACTAACGACTGGCAATAAGACTGAGATTGCTTTGGGTTACTGTACTTTGTATGGTGACATGTCTGGTGGTTTAGCAGTGATTAGCGATATCGGTAAACGGATGGTCTACGCTCTTGCTGACTATTATAATCAAATCAAAGGCAGGGAGTTGATTCCCCAAAATACGATCACAAAAGTCCCCAGTGCTGAATTACGGGATAACCAGGTTGACCCATTTGACTACGAGGTAGTCGCACCCCTGGTTAATTCGATCATCGAACAGCAATCAGATATTGAAAAGCTGGTTGCCAAGGGCTGGGATCGCGAACTCGTTGAAGAATTGCTCCAGAAAGTGCGCCTGAATGAATATAAGCGCCAACAAATGCCCCCAGGTATTCGCGTTACTTCCAAAGCTTTTGGTATTGGTAGACGTATGCCAATTGTTAATCATTATCGTCAAAATCACTAAAACATCCTGCAATATCCAATAACAGTCGCCATATAGGCGGACAGCAATACACATCTAGGCCATATAGGCAGACATTATCTTTTGGCACAACAGTTGTCATAAGGAATGCGTTATGCAAATATTTATTAAGATTAATAAAAAAATAAACGAGGTTAAAAATGGGTAAAGTCATCGGTATCGATTTAGGTACAACAAACTCCTGCGTGTCCGTTATCGAGGGAAAAGATTCAGTAGTTATTACAAACGCAGAAGGTGGTAGGACCACACCATCTGTTGTAGCATTCACAAAAGAAGGGAATCGTCTGGTAGGTCAGCCAGCCAAACGACAGGCAATTACCAACCCAACTAATACCATCTACTCTGTTAAAAGATTTATGGGTCGGAAATTCAG
>JAOZSM010000022.1:0-16515 GCA_029939675.1 Fidelibacterota bacterium | reverse complement strand
TACAAACTTATCAGTGGTCCAGGTGGTCGAAGTCAGGTTCAAATTGGAGGTGATTCATATTCTCCACCAGAACTTTCCGCAATGATTCTGCAAAAGATGAAACAGACAGCTGAAGAATATCTCGGCGAAAAAGTGGAAGATGCTGTAATAACAGTACCAGCATATTTCAATGACTCACAACGCCAGGCAACCAAAGATGCCGGTAAAATTGCTGGTCTCAATGTCAAACGGATCATCAACGAGCCTACTGCAGCGGCTCTGGCATATGGGTTGGATAAAAAAGCAGATGAAACCATTGCTGTCTTTGATCTGGGTGGTGGAACATTTGATGTTTCGGTACTGGAGTTGGGTGATGGTGTATTTGAAGTTAAATCTACCAATGGTGATACTCACCTGGGTGGTGATGACTGGGATCATGCTATCATCGAATGGATGGTAAGCGAATTCAAAAAAACTGAAGGAATTGATCTTTCCAAGGATGCCATGGGTATGCAGCGCTTGAAAGAAGCTGCTGAAAAAGCCAAAGTGGAACTATCCAGTACCAGTTCAACTGAAATCAATCTACCCTACATTACTGCTGACCAAACTGGACCTAAGCATCTGGTTCTTACTTTATCGCGCGCTAAATTTGAAAGCTTAACTGATGATCTTTTTAGTCGTCTGCGCAAACCTTGTATTAGTGCCATTAAAGATGCAGGTCTATCTGCCAGCGAAATTGATGAAGTGATTCTAGTTGGGGGCTCTTCACGTATTCCTAAAGTTCAGGCTATCGTTCAAGATATCTTTGGAAAAGAACCCAATAGGGGTGTTAACCCGGATGAAGTAGTGGCCATGGGTGCCGCCATTCAGGGTGGCGTACTTTCCGGCTCAGTTTCAGACGTTCTACTGTTGGACGTGACTCCATTATCAATGGGCATCGAAACCCTTGGTGGAGTTTGCACGCGCCTGATTGAGCGTAACACAACCATTCCTACCAAAAAAAGCGAAACATTCTCCACGGCTGCTGATAATCAGACTCAGGTAGAGATCCATGTTCAGCAGGGTGAACGTCAGATGGCCGCTGACAACAAAACGCTGGGTCGCTTTGTACTTGATGGCATTCCACCAGCACCACGGGGTATGCCCCAGGTTGAAGTTACCTTCGATATTGATGCCAATGGTATCATGCACGTATCGGCCAAAGACAAAGCTTCTGGTAAAGAGCAATCCATCCGTATCGAGTCATCCAGTGGCTTAAGCGATGCTGAAAAAGAAGAAATGATCCGGGATGCTGAGAAGCATGCTGATGAAGACACCAAAGCTCGTGAACTGATTGATATCAGGAATCAGGCAGATGCTATGGTCTATCAGACTGAAAAGAACCTGAAAGAATATGGTGAAAAAGTACCGGCAGATCTGAAATCACAGATCGAAGAAAAAGTGGAAGCCCTGAAATCCACCCAGACTGGCTCTGATAAGGGTGCCATTGAAGCTGCCCTGGCTGAGCTCACTGAAGCCTGGAATAAAGCATCAGGCTCCATGTATGAAGCCGCCAAAGATGATGAGGCCAAAGAAGGGCCCCAGGCTGACAATGGTGAATCCAAACAAGCATCTAACGAGGAAGAAGTTGAAGAAGCTGATTTTGAAGTAGTTGATGAAGAGGATTCCAAGAAGTAGACACCTAGACCAAGGAGTTTAACTCCAGGATCTATTTAACAGAAATGCAATGATCAGGAAGTCTTAGGGCAACCTGGTCATTGTTGTTTTCAGTTGGCTTTGGAAAAAAATACTTCATTCGATCTGGAAGAGTTAAAAAAAGCTATTAAAACAGTGAACTCTTGCGGTTCTAAGAGGTAGAAATATCTAAATATGGCTTTAAGTTCAAAGCTAAAATAGAGGAGTGGCCAGGTTGTGAAAAAGAAGGTATTACAGTGGGCAGGAGGCGTTGCACTAAGTGCTGTAGCAATCCTGATCTACCTTCTATTATTTCAGACCAATTTATTCTCAGGCTTTACGCTTAATTCGCTTAATAATTATTTATTAAAACCCTACAATCTCACGCTAAAAGGGAATATTACCGGCGGCTTCCTGGCAAAGTCTTTGGGAATTCATCAATTGCTAGTGCTAAACACGCAAACGAATGACACACTCATATTGGCCGAAGATCTCAATTTAAAGGGGACTGAATTAGACTGGAGTACTAAAGAGTTAAGTGTAAAAACGATCATGCTCAAAGACTATTTCATTGATACCCAAAAACTTCAGTCTATCAAAAGTCCCAAATCTAAACAGCCAACCCAAAATTCAATTCTCATTGAACAGCTCAGTGCCATAAACGGCAGCATCCATATGAATTATGAGGATTCACTGCATCTTATTGAGCTGCATGAATTGGGTGGTAAATTTTGGTTTATCGATGGGTTTACAGGGGTCAATTTGCACTTATGTTCTGTTTATGCCCCTGTCATCAACAGCGATACTGTCCAGGTAACTGGTACGTTTGGTCTGGATGTGCAAGGCAGTATTAATCTTGATAATCTCAAAGTCCGCTCACCTGGTATTAACATGGAGATGCAGGCAGTAATTTCTCCTGGAATGTTTTCTGCACGTTTAAAAGGTGAGAAAATATCCCTGGAAACATTTAACAATATCCAATTACCAGCAAATTATGCCGGCCTCGAAATCGACTTTGATACTCATGTGCAGTATACCGAAAAACAGCTCGAATTGACTGGTCCTGGTGCCCTTCACTTCAATGGTGCCGTAATGCCCTTCAATCTAAAATCATTTACCCGGGACGCAGCGGGTGAATCCCTTGCGCTCCAGTTGGGTAGTGAATTAATGAATATTGAGATCTCTGCTTACCGTGATTCCTTAAAATATTTAAGGGGAACTGCAGATATATTCAGAATTGACCTGAATCCTTTTCTAAAGCTGGGAAATATCCATATAAGCGAGCCGATTGGTAATATGACCTTTTCTGGAACAGTTGATAATTATTCCATCAGGTCCCGGTTGGCCTCCTTTATGGTCAACGATTTACGCTTTGATTCATTGGCATCTGATCTGTCAATTACTTCAACAGGAACCCTGAGTTTTTCCAATACATCTGTCTTCCAGGCTGATAACAGGATCAGCATCAGTGGAACCGCATCCAAAGAACAACTTGATTTTTCCGGCCAGCTCTTGCTTTCTGATTATTCGTTTTTAAGTGAGTTTAATTATGATAATCCTATTCAAGGCCATGTTGCTGCAGATTTTACCATCAAAGGCAATCCATCAGCCCCCCATATTTCAGCTGAGTTTACCCCTGAGAAGTTTGGAACAGCAGGAACGTTTAACCTTACTGGTTTGGGTAAAATCGATATGCAATTCCAAGATAAGCAGCTTAATGGTAATTTAGCCCTTATGGGGAATGAGGGTCTGCTCCTGGGTGACAGCCTTAAATCCTACACTGTTTTGGTTAATATTTCAGACAATGACTATCAAATTGAGGACCTGCATTTTCAGGGACAACACAATCTGGTTTCATTAAGTGGCCGGTTCAATTCCCAACACCTGGAAGTCAATAAATTTAAAGTAATCATGGATGAAAACCGGCTTAACCTGGTTGACTCAGTTAAAATCACACGGTCGCCAACAGGACTTTATGACATTCCGGAAAGTGTACTATCATTCAATCGCGGTGGCCTGGCAATTTCTGGGAGCTATTCCACCAACTCAGGTTTGGATGTTAAGGTTGATTATGAATTGATTGATCTGGCCCGCGTATCCAGATTTCTCAGGCTTAAAACTCCCTTTGAGGGCTTGGGTTCTGGTACTGCCCACATATCAGGAGTTTTGAGCAACCCTGAAATTCATACCCAACTAATACTGAAAAATGGACTAACCCTTGGATACCCCAGTGATTCAGCGTTTGTCGACCTGACCCTTAAGGGGAATACAGTGATCAGTAATCAGATCAACGCCTACCAAGCAGGTGGTTCACTGAAACTAAGCGGGCAATTACCCTGGGGATATAAAATGAGGGGGGCTCAATACTCTCATGCTGCTCAAAACTTTTCAATTATCCTGGATAATTATCGGCTCCAGGATCTGAAGTTTAGTTCGATTATCGGTTTCTCACTCGCTGGCCGGGCGAGTGGTTCCCTTTCCATCAGAGGAACGCCTTTATCAACGAAACTTGATGGGCAGATCAGTGTGAAGGATGCCAAATTTGACACCTTGAGGTTCACAAAGGCCTACACCGATTTCACCTATGAGGATAATTTGCTTACTTTTGATTCTCTGGCTATGGTAAGTACCTGGGGCTATGGTACCGGAGAAGGATTTATGCCCATATCACTGGATATGATTGCCCCTGATAGAATGGTGGCTGCAGATAGAAAAATGGGGTTGAATTTTGAATTCATATTAAATGAAATGCCATTCCTGACCTCCTATATTTCATCCATCGATGTCATACATGGTGATTTTAGCGCAAGTCTGGGATTCACAGGTCCTTTATCTGCGCCCATTCGGCATGGGAAAATCAGGGGGCATAATGCATACCTGGAAGTTTCAGTGTTGGGAAACCCCATCACTGATATTCATTCTGAGATCACACTGACTGACAATACCATGACTATTGATCATTTTTCAGGGCGGATGGTATTTTCAGAAGGCTCAAATTTGACTACAGAAGGCGGATTGGGATGGGCAACTGCCTTTTTGGAAGATCTCATTGGGGTAAATGCTACCCGAAATTATGCTGGAGTTGTTACAGCTCAAGGCGAAATTGATTTCAAATCATTCTTCCATCCCAGATTCGATGTGAGATTGACTGCAGATGAAGTTTATTATCGCAGCACGGATAGTCAAATTGAAGCCATTGCCGATGCTGAGATGCATTTCACTGGTCAGGACACTCTAGATGCAACCGCCGTCATCCCTGTTATTCGTGCGGTATATAATAGCAATTTTGAATCTGAAGCAACCTACGTGCAATCAGTTAGCAAAGTAGATAATTACCTTTTTAAGTATAGTCTGGATACTCAATTCGCCAGTGACCTATTTATCTCCAACGATCAAATGGAAGCTGAATTTGAGGGTGAACTGTGGTTACTGGACTATGGGGATGGTGTTATGCGCTTCACTGGGAATCTTACGGCCCGTGAAGGCGGAAAATTCTATTATGTTGGGAATGAATTGACCATCATCTCCGGTGAGATCATATTTAATTCAGTAGATTTTAATCCTCAGATCAATTTTAAAACAGAAATTGAGATAGACAATAAACCAGTGATGTTAACTCTTAGTGGTGATCTCAATGAACCAGAGCTGTTAATTAATGCCGAGGATACTCACTTAACCCAGAGTGACGTCCTCACCTATTTAACCATTAACCAGAAAATGGTGGAAGTAAGTTTTGATACCCAATCAGCCCTTAATCCAGTGAAAACATATTCTGAAATGCTCATTGAGAAACAGATATCAAAAATAGGTCGTGAAGTTATCGGGTTGGATATATTGGATGTGGGAATCAATTTTGATTCAGATACTACGGCTATTTCTAGATTTGAATTGGGGAAAAGGCTTTCAAAAAATCTCATAGTTACTGGTGCAGTTCAAACAACAGGGGGAGATTCGGATTACGATTTCGGACTGGAGTATCGCATCAACCGAAATGTATCGGTTACCAGTAAGATCAACCAGGATGGCGAAGTTGAGCTAAATGGGAGGTTGAAATTTACCTACTAAAATCAATTTCAATCCGGGCTCTACTTCTGTTTGGCCTATCAGCATTGACTATTTCCGGTCAAATTATTTCAGAGTCGCCAGAGATTATTGATATTCAGTTCTCTGGAAATGACCATCTGACAACTACAGACTTGTTATCCCAAACCCATCTTAAGGAAAAAAGGTTATTCAGCCAGGGGAGCTATTATAACCGTCATCATCTCGCCAGAGAATTACAAAAACTTGAAAATTACTATACCCAACACGGCTTTCTAGATGCAAAGATTACTGATTCACTTAGTCACAGTGCGGGGAATGAGGTTAGTCTATTCATAAATGTTACTGAGGGAAAACAGTATTTTCTGCAAAATGTGACTTTATCAGGGAATCGCATATTTTCTGACAAAGAATACCTGGAGTTAATTGAATATCAAACTGGTTCTAGCTTCAACACTTTCATGATTCGTGAAAATCTCATTAAAATGCTCGCGCTTTATCAAGATAATGGTTATCCGTTGATCAATATCCAGGATAGTGTTGTTATCGGCGATTCAATAAGCCTCTTTATAAACGTTGAGGAGGGTCCCAAGTTAAAAATTGGTAATATAAATATTGAGACTCCAGAACAGATAGCAGTCAAAGTCATCCAACGCGAGATAATCGTTAAATCTGGTGATGTGTTTAGTTTAACTAACATTGAGGAATCAAAAAGAAGACTGTACGAAACCAGTTTATTCAATAGTGTTAATATCAGAATGGGGCAGGTGGATCAAGAGGCCGCTACCATAGATCTTGATGTTGAGGTAATCACAGCCAAGTTCAGAGGGTTTGACATGAATCTGGGTGTGAAGCAGGGGTATATTGAACAAGCAGTACACGCTGATCCAGTACTTAGTGTGGGGCTGTCCGGAAGTTGGTACCATAACAATCTATTTGAGCGTAGCCGTCGGATTCGAATTCAAACCAAAATTAGTACGATCTATCCCGCCATTTTTATTCCCCAGCAATTTAAATTGGATCTTTTTTACATAGAGCCCTGGTTGGCTAAATACCGGGTTCCCCTTACCATCAATCCCTTTTACTGGTATATCGATAATAGTCGTACTGATTTTAAGAATATTGCTTATGGACTGCGTGCCATCATGACCTATCGTTGGTTTCGTAAAATAAAAATCCAATCACTGGCAGAGTGGAGCAAATCCAACAGTGTGGGGACACCCATTGAAAGTGAAGAGCTGTATGCTGAAGCACGTCGGGTAGGCCTTAAATTCACCTGGGATGAGCGAGATAACTTTTTCTATCCTCATCAGGGATTTAAACTAATTATCGAACCCGGTATCGTGGGTTATGGTCTGGGTGGAGAGAACAATTACATGCAACTCCAAACACAATTCAGCTCTTATTGGAATATTTTTGCTGATCTTGTATTTGCTCACAATATCAATATTGCAATGGCAGCTCAGCAGGATCAGGCCATTGATATTCCATATGAAAAACGCTTCTTCCTTGGTGGGAATTCCAGTATCAGAGGCTACGAACAACAGATGGTAGGTCCCATGGTTAGCGTGGATGGTGAATTGGTACCAGTAGGGGGTAACTTCAGATTTTACACAAATTTCGAGTTAAGATTCCCTATCTATGGCTATTTAGGGGGTGAACTATTTTTTGACATAGGAAATCTATGGTCAAAATTTGAGGAAGTTAAATTATCAGAGCTACGCTCGGCAGTTGGTCTGGGGTTTACTATTGAGACCCCTATTGGCCCGGCCCGTGTTGATTATGGAATACCGGTTGGCCTTGATTCAGATATAAAAAACGGACATACACATATAGCTATAGCATACGTGTTTTAGAAAAATTATAATGCAGGGAACATGAAATCATACTCGTAGTAGAACAAGCCATGAGAGAGCATAAATTTTATATTTAATCCATATCTAGTACAAGAAACCAGAGGAAGAAAAGTAATGCAAAAAATGTTAATTCTAGGAGTGGTCGTATTGGGACTTCTTTTAAGCTCATGCAGTAAGAATTATGATGAGTATTTGAGCCAAGGGGCAGAATTTCAAAAAGCTGAGAATTATGCAGAAGCAGTAACAGCATTTGATAATGCTGTAAAAAAAGCCGAAAATGGTGAACAGCGTATTGCTGCGAATCTAAAAGCTGGCAATCTAGCTGCTCAACATTTAAAAGATTTTGATCAGGCCGATCGCTATTATCAAGCAACTCTCTCTGATCTTGCTGATTATACAGCAGGAGATCTTCGTGATCTGGCAAAACAAGCTCTTGCGGCCCAGGCTAATAAAGCGGCAGTCAAAATGTATCAACTTTGGTTTGAAAATTTTTCTGATAATCCAAATGTTATTGACGTGAAGTACGAATTTGCAGAGGTCTATCATAAAAATATCCGCGATCTTAAAAATGCCATCATTAGTTACAATGAGGTTGTGACAGATTATCCTGATTCAGAACAGGCTCCCAAAGCTCTGTTCTCAATTGGCTATATCTATGCAAATGAATTGGGCGAAGCTGAATCAGCAACGGCCTATTACTCACAATTTCTGGAAAAATATCCAGATCATGAGATGGCTCCTTCAGTTGAGTTTGAGCTTAAATATCTTGGAAAGTCACTGGAAGAGATACCCGAACTTCAACATCTACTTAGCAAGACATCTTAATTCACAGGATAGATTCACATGACATTTGATCTTACCCAACTTAATGAAAAGATTCAGGAAAAAAGCCTATTCCTAACAGCGCTTGAGGCCGAAATGGCTAGGGTTGTTGTTGGGCAAACTGGCATGATTCGACGTATCCTGATTGGATTGCTTTCTAATGGTCACATACTTTTGGAGGGTGTTCCCGGCCTGGCAAAAACGCTCACAATCAATACTCTGGCCCGACTGATTGATACCAGCTTTAACCGGATTCAATTCACCCCGGATCTTTTACCGGCTGATCTACTGGGCACTTTGATTTACAATCAGAAGAATGGTGAATTCAACGTAAAAAAGGGACCTCTTTTCAGCAACATTATTTTGGCTGATGAGATCAACAGGTCACCAGCCAAGGTTCAGGCTGCTCTGCTGGAAGCCATGCAGGAAAAACAGATAACCATTGGTGATATAACATATAAACTCGACGAGCCCTTTCTAGTACTGGCTACCCAGAATCCCATAGAACAAGAAGGAACCTACCCCTTACCAGAAGCTCAGGTTGATCGTTTTATGCTAAAACTGAAAGTTGATTATCCCAGTGAAGCGGAAGAGTTTGAGATAATAAAGCGCATGGCCCATCCGGAAACAAAATTTGAACTCAAACCAGTGGTTAATAAAGCTGATATTCTGGAAGCCCGGAAAGTGGTTGATGATATCTACATCGACGATAAAATATTCAAGTACATCGTTTCCCTTGTTTTTGCAACTCGTGATCCGGCCAAAGCAGGTTTAGCAGATTTAGAAGCACTGATCGAATATGGCGCCTCGCCCAGGGCTAGTATTAATTTGGCACTGGCAGCCAAGGCTAATGCTTTTATCAATCACCGTGGTTACGTCACTCCAGATGATATCAGAGCGATTGGAATGGACGTATTAAGGCATAGAGTGTTGATCACCTATGAGGCTGAAGCTGAAGAGGTCAGCAGCGAAGATATTGTTCAGCGTATATTTGAAGCTACTGAAGTTCCCTAAACATCTGACTGACCATTCTATACCAAATATAGCCGACTTTTAATGTACTTCAGAAGCAGATTCTGGCATGTCACCCATTGAACAAACTGGAATTAGGATCATTATTCTTAAACTCAAAGATATCTCTTATTGCAGTTGTACTTTACAGGTACACAATACCCAAGAGAATATTGGATTATGTTAAATCGCGAGCTCTTAAAAAAAGTCAAAAAGATCGAACTAAGTACCCGGCATCTGGTTAATGAGGTCTTTGGTGGGGAATACCATTCGGTCTTCAAGGGCCGCGGAATGGAGTTTGCCGAAGTTCGGGAATATACTCCTGGCGATGAGATTCGAACCATTGATTGGAATGTCTCTGCCAGAACTGGTGTCCCTTACGTCAAACTATTTGAAGAAGAGCGCGAACTCACCGTAATGATCATGGTAGATGCCTCTGCATCAGGTGCCTTTGGGACCCAGGGTCAAATGAAGCGGAACCTGGCTGCTGAGCTTTCGGCAGTGCTGGCTTTTTCAGCTGTTAAGAATAACGATAAAGTAGGCTTGATTATTTTCACTGATCAAGTTGAAAAATTCATTCCACCGCGCAAGGGACGTTCACATGTTTTACGGGTCATACGTGAAGTACTGGATCATGAACCTCAACATCAAGGTACCAGTATTAATACCGCCCTGGAATTTATGAGTAGAGTTCTCAGAAAACGTTCTGTCATATTTATGATCTCAGATTTTCTGGATAAAGATTATGAGAAAAGCATTAAGCAGGCTAGCCGTCGACATGACATGCTTTCTTTTCACCTCCAGGATCCCTGGGAGATTGATCTGCCCAATTTAGGGTTGATTCAGATGCATGATGGGGAAACGGGAGAAACCGCTCTGGTTAACACAGGTAAAGCATCTTTGAGAAAAGCATATGGAGAGCGGTCCAGATTACGATTTAATGAGTTAAAAAGCTTCTTTAAATCAAATGGTTTGGATTATCTGGCTATTCGTACTGATATACCTTATGTAGATCCATTGATCAGTTTCTTTAGAAAAAGAGCCCTGAGAATGCGCTAGTATGAATTTCTTGAAAAAAACTAAATCAGTTGTGTTCATCCTAATGCTCATGCTAGCTTTTCAGTCACTTCATGCGCTTGATTCAAATTTCAAAGCTGACAGTTTGAATGGTTCACTGGGTCATATCTTCAGATTCAGTTGGTCAATTAAACACGCCCCTGAAGCGAACATAAGAACTAGTGATATTGTTCTCGATGGCTCTGGTATCGAAATTGTGGATCGCAAGTTAATTGAAGATCAGAATGGAACAGAGATCCAGTTTCAAGCGGCAATTTATGATTCTGTAGGTATATACCATTTTCCCTCCTTCGTTGTATACGAAGAAAGCAAAGGGGGCATCGATAGTTTGTTCATTCAGGGTCCTGACCTGGAAATAAATTCAGTTCTTTCAGCCAGTGACACCACTTTTCGCGATATTAAAGGACTGCATCATATCAGGATGCCTATCAATCTGACTATCCTGCTTTGGATTATGGTGCTGGGATTACTTCTCTATCTAGCTTATTTCCTGATCAAGCGTTACAAAAGATCTGAAAAAGATCAGAAACCAGTTAGAATCATCATTCCACCCGAGCAGGCTCATATCATAGCTTTGCGGGATCTTGAAAAACTAAAACGTGCGAAATATTTACGACTGGAACAATTCAAGACCTTCTACTCTGAGCTTACTCATATTTTAAAACAATATTACGAAAACCGCTATCTCATTGATGCATTGGAGCTTACATCTTCAGAGCTCATGGAAAAAATGGAATCCATGCATGAATGTGAAACAATGATAGCGACAGATACACAAAAGATTCTTGAAAAAGCAGATCTGGTTAAATTCGCCAAGGAAACCAGTACGGAACTGGATTCAGGTAAGGCTCTAACACAGGCGATAGATATCGTTAATAAGACCAGAATTCACATTGAAAAAGGAGATAATAAGTGATTAACATTCAGAATGTTACCAAGTCATATGGAGCATTTGATGCAGTTAGGGATGTATCCTTTACTATTGAACAGGGTGAAATCCTTGGTTTTCTAGGACCAAATGGTGCCGGGAAAACTACGACAATGAAAATGATCACATGCTACATGCCACCAACCAGAGGTATTATCACTGTTGATGGCCTTGATGTTGTAAATGATTCCATGAACGTACGAAAGAAAATCGGCTATTTGCCTGAGTCAACTCCATTGTATGAAGAAATGGGGGTTCGTGACTATCTTAATTTTATAGCAGATGTCCGTAAGATAAGCGGTCAAGCAAGAACAAGTGCTATGGATCGGGTGATTGAAGTTTGTGGTCTGAAGCAGGTTATCAATAAAGACATTAATGAATTATCAAAGGGCTATCGTCAGCGGGTTGGTTTAGCACAGGCAATTATTCATGATCCTGAAATTCTGGTCCTTGATGAGCCCACAACTGGTTTGGATCCGAATCAGATCATTGAGATTAGGAACTTGATTCGTCAGCTGGGTGAAAGTAAAACCGTGATATTTTCCACCCATATCATGCAGGAAGTCCAGGCGACCAGTGACCGGGTCCTGATCATTGATCAGGGAGTGATTGCTGCTCACGGCACTGCAGATGAATTGAAAGCCAGCATGTCGGGACAAGCTCATATCGATCTGGTACTCCGTAACGCAGATAAATCAGTATTTATTGAATCAATTAAGGAAATTAGCTCGGTCAAACTGGAAGATGTGATCCTCCAAAAGAGCGGAGATCTCGAGATTTCAATGAATGTTGAAGCTGGAGTTGATATCCGAGAACAATTATTTGATCTGGCAGTTGCCAAGCAGTGGAAGGTCCTGGAAGCCTCACCATCTGCTTTTACACTGGAAGATGTCTTTAGAAAACTGACCAACGAAGGAAGTAACTCATGAATGAGATTATAGCTATCTACCGAAAGGAGATGAAGACGTATTTTAATTCACCTATTGCCTTCATCGTCATCTCATCTTTTCTGGTGATCACCAACTGGTTATTCTTTGATTACGGTGATTACCCATTTTTCGCCATCAATATTGCCGATATCCGCGGCATCTTTGATTATGGTGCTATTGTTCTGTTGTTTATTGCACCGGCTGTTTCCATGCGGCTTATTTCTGAAGAGAAGCACAAAGATACTCTCGAGCTCCTGGTGACCATGCCCATTACTGACATGCAAATCATTGTGGGCAAGTATCTGTCTACGCTGGTAATTTTTGCCATTATCCTGATTGGGACCTTAGTTGCCCCAATATCGATTTCCTTTGTCGGTGATCTGGATATGGGAATTGTTATCTCCAGCTATATCGGGTTTTTCCTGCTGGGGGCTACCTATCTAGCTATTGGACTGGTTGCCAGCAGTTTTACGCGAAATCAGATCATTGCTTATATCATTGGAATTGTCACCATTGCAGTTTTCTTCCTGATGAATGGGATGGCCAGCGGATCAGGACTGATCGCCACCCTGTTTGAGAACCTCAGTGTCAGGTTTCATTATCAAAACTTCTTTCGCGGCGTTCTCGATACACGAGATCTATTGTATTTCTTCTCTATGATTTTTGTGTCTCTATATATAAGTAGCACGGCTTTAGCTAGCCGGAAGTACAGGTAGGGGGAACACCATGATGAACTCAAAACAAAGTTGGACGTTTACTCTAATTGTCGTAGGCGTAGTCTTTATTTTAAATCTGTTTTCCAGGAATCTTTTTGTCAGATTCGATCTGACTGAGAACCAGCGCTATTCAATTAGCGATGTCACCCGTGATATTCTGGAAGATATCGATGATCCCATCACAGTGAAGGTTTACTATTCGGAAAACTTTCCCCGGCAATTGATTTCAGTGAAACAATATGTTCTGGATATGCTGAATGAATATCGGGCTTACGCTGGTTCCGGTTTGGAATACGAATTTATTCCCATTACCGGTGAAGACCAGGCATTGGAACAGGAAGCCATGGGATATGGCATTCAGCCTGTACAGGCGAACATCACCGAGAGTGATGAAATCAAAGTCCAGCGAATCTATCTGGGTATAGTTTTCCTATACGGCGATCAGAAAGAGGTCATTCCCTTTGCTCAGCAGATCGAACAACTTGAATATGATATGACCGGAGCAATTAAAAAGCTCAGTCAAGGCAGTTTACCAAAAGTTGGTTGGCTCACTGGTCATGGGGAACAGGGACTCGGTGAAGAGGGGGTTGCCCGGGCTATGGGAGAGATCCAGAAGAATTATGAGTTAATAGAGATTGGACTCAGTTCTGAAGCACAGATTCCTCTGGATATTAATACATTAATTATGGCTGGATCAACCGCTCCATTTGATGATCAGGATTTATATAAGCTTGATCAATATCTGCTGCGGGGGGGACATGTTGGTGTGTTTCTGAATACCAAGATCATTGATATGCAGAACCAATACATGCCTGTTCAGGATAATGGTAGTAACATTTTCACCTTTCTGGAGCATTATGGTGTCCGGTTTGGTCGTCAATTACTCCTGGATAAGGATTGTTATCAGGTCCAGGCCATGCAAAATCTGGGATTTCTACAAATTCCAGTAGCTGTGGATTACCCCTACGCCCCACGTGTTACGAATCTTGATCAGAATAATCCTGTGGTGAATCGACTCAAGGAATTGGGTTTCTTTTTCGTAAATGAGCTGACACCAACTGGCGATACTTCAGATGTGAGTTTTTCATCTCTGATGAACACATCTGATAAAACTGGTTTTGCCATGCCGGACCCCCGGACCAGAATGATCAATATTTCCGCTGCCCAACAGGTTCCGGATTATATGTATCGGGAAGGTTCAAAGACCATTTCAGCTGTTATTGAAGGTGAATATGCTTCATGGTTTGGCAGTGTACGTCCAGATAGCATTAGCTTTCCAGAAACTCATCTGGCGCAATCCATTGCTCCTACAGCCATGATAACTGTTGGGAATGCCACTTTTACCACGAAACAGTTTATGGTGCCAGCCAGCTTAACCTTCTTTCTCAATGCTGTGGACTGGCTACATGATCAGAATGGCCTGATTTCTATTCGTTCAAAGAATGTCCAACCAGCTCAGCTGGAAGAAATGACCAGTGGGACCAGAGTAACCCTCAAGTGGATCAATATTTTGCTCGCTCCGTTTCTCATTATTTTGTTTGGTGTGATCAGGTGGTATATCAGGAACAAATCCAAATCTTTGGCAGGAGTCTGATAATGAAAAATAATCAAACCTTATTGGCTGGGGGATTATTGGTAATCCTGGCTCTGATTTACTATGTAACCCAGACTGGGACAGTGGATACAAAAACAATTGATCCGGATCTATTTAAACTGGACCAAAATAAAATCGCCTCAATCCAGGTTAATATGCCCACAGAAAGTTTCCATTTCCTCAACCAAAATGAAAACTGGTTGCTGGAAGATTATCCAGTTGATACACTGCGCATGAATCAATTTCTTGAACAGATGGCCGCTTTAACTGTAGATCGGAAGATTACCAGTAAGACTGATAAACATGCCAGGTATGAACTGGATGATCAGGGCACGACAATCATTCTGACAGATCAGGCTGGTACAGATATGTTGAACATCATTCTGGGGAAGCAGGGGGCAAATTACCGGGAAACATTTGTGCGAAAAGTTGGGTCAGATGATGTCTATGCCATCAACTCGAATTTAGCATCAATCAAAATGATGGAAGCTAAGAATTTCTGGGATCGTACAATAACCGACCTTTCTGTAGAAGAAATTACTGAAGTTAACTTGAGTGGTAATTTGAACTATAAGCTTCACCGTGAAAGTTACGGTTGGACTTATAACGGGGAGCCAGTCGATTTGGAAAAGGTGACCACCATGTTAAAACCTCTGGGAAATTTAAGGGGAAGTAATTTTGCAGAAGAAATAACTGCAGAGAATCCGCTCTACCAGTCACTTAATATTATACTTGAATCCGGAAAGGAGATTGACCTGTCATTCCACATCAAGTCTGAAGAAGCACCTACGTTATTAGTTAAAGCATCAGACCGAGCAAAGATTCTGGAATATTCCAAAGCAAGTTTAAATCGTTTCAACCAAGAGCTGAAAGATCTTCAGGCTGATCCCATTCCTGAGGGATAAGACTTCTTCAATGGGACATGAAATACTTGTTCCCATACACTTTGGAGTTAAAAGAAGAGGCTGCCTTTTTAGTGCAGCCTCTTCTTTTAACAATTATAATGAAACCGTAAAAAGTATATGTTAAGTCATGAACGCTAGTTTAACTCTTGCAATAACAGGTGTTTATATAATCATTACATATTCTCTTATTTATCAACACTCTGCGAGAGGTATTATTTTCGAGACCGTCAATATTGACCAATATCAATTAAAAGTTGTTCCAGTTCTCTTCATTGCATCCAATAAATGCGACATATCCAGCAGCATCCAGGTCTGGAAATATTCCGTTCATGGTTGGATCCGGCCAGGAATTGAGCCATTCATTATAAGTTGTCGCATCCCAAATCATTACGGGTCTTGCAACATCAGTCAGTTGTTCAAATTCGAGATCAAAGGCACCTTCGATAGTCAGTGAACTACCGGTTGTTATGTTTCCGGTCCATTCAAAAGATATTTGCGGGAAGCGGTATAGCTCAGCTGAATATTCGTCGATTAAGCCCTGAAACTCATCATAGAGCTCCCAGAAGGAAGGCGGCAAATTTTCCGGATGAACAGGATCTACAGAAATTGCGATATAGCCAAAGGATACCACAATATTCATAACCGGTTGCAGATCATCTAAATAATAGTTCAAGCTCACCATAAAGGCTGTATCGTCAAATGGTGCATTGTTGATGGGGTTAATGAGGGTTACTTCGTCTTGGACCAAATAAACTTCCTCGGACATTGAAACCGATTCATAGGAACATGCCCCTATTAGATAAGGTGGCAATAGTGCCTTAAAATCAGCGATCGGATCATTATAAAATGCTGATATATCCACATTAATACTGCCTGATAGTTGTTCTACAGCATCAATACCCCTGGTTGTATAATGTAGCAGGGCCGGGGCATCCAGAACTGACTGAACCAGACTAATTCCCGATCGAAGGGTACTCTCATCT
>JAOZSM010000149.1 GCA_029939675.1 Fidelibacterota bacterium | reverse complement strand
GGGCGATTAGCTCAGGTGGTTAGAGTACTTGCTTGACATGCAAGGAGTCACTGGTTCGAGTCCAGTATCGCCCACAGAAGAATGAACGCGAATAGAAATATACAGATCACATACCCAGATGGCCGCATCGAAGAGAAGCCGTCTGGTATCCGTGCATCTGAAATTGCTCAGGAAATAAGCCCTCGGTTCGAACAGCAATTGGTTGCTGCGCGGATCAATGATAAAGTCGTAGATCTGGCAACTGAACTAACTGAAGATGCTTCAGTCGTTTTTATAAAAGCGGTTGATCCGGAAGCTCACGAAATTCTACTCCACAGTACGTCTCATATTATGGCTCAGGCTGTAAAACGTCTGTTTCCTGATGCTAAGGTCACCATCGGTCCATCCATTGAGAATGGATTTTATTACGATTTTGATATTGAAAAGCCCTTTAGTGATGAGCAGCTGACTGCAATTGAAGGTGAGATGAAGCAGATCGTTGAAGCAAATCTGCCCGTAAAACGCTTGGAATTGTCTCGTGAAGAAGCCATCAAACGTTTCGAGGCGATGAATGAAACCTATAAGGTTGAGATCATCTCCGAGTTGCCGGAAGGTGAAGTGATTTCCGTCTATGAACAGGGCGAATTTATTGATCTGTGTCGAGGCCCCCACATACCCTCAACCAAGCGTGCCGGTGTTTTTAAGCTGCTAAATGTAGCCGGTGCTTATTGGCGGGGTGATGAAAAGAATAAAATGTTATCCCGGATTTATGGGACCGCTTTTCCAGATAAAAAATCGCTTAAAAAATATCTATTTCTCTTGGAAGAAGCCAAGAAACGTGACCATCGGCGTCTGGGAAGAGAATTGGGGTGGTTCAGCTTTCATAATGTTGCCCCTGCAAATGCCTTTTTCCATGCAAAAGGAACCAGTATCTACAACGGTATCCTGGACTATGTTCGGGAATCCAATACGAAGCATCTGTATGAGGAAGTGAATACTCCCCTTATCATGAGCGCTGAAATGTGGAAACAGTCCGGTCATTATGATAATTATCGTGAAAATATGTATTTTACGAAAATTGATGATCGGGATTTTGCTGTGAAGCCCATGAATTGTCCAGGTCATACGCTAATTTATGGGGATGCTCCGCGCTCATATAGAGATTTACCCATAAAGATGAGTGAATTTGGCCGGGTTCACCGACACGAGAAGAGCGGTGTTACCCATGGATTATTCAGGGTGCGTACATTTATCCAGGATGATGCCCATGTTTTTTGTACTGAAAACCAGATAAAGGTTGAGGTAAGTGACATTCTGGACCAGGTCTTTGAAGTATATTCTGTTTTTGGATTTGAGAATATCCATGTTGAGTTGAGTACCAAACCAGAAAAATCAATTGGCACTCAAGAAGTATGGGATAAAGCCGAAGGTGCTCTGGAGAGTGTCTTAGAATCACGTGAGATCGATTATAAATTAAATCCTGGTGATGGCGCTTTTTATGGACCCAAGATCGATTTTCATATCAAAGATTCTTTGAATAGAAGTTGGCAATGTGGAACTGTCCAGGTGGATTTCTCCATGCCGGATCGTTTTGGATTGACTTACACAGGTGAAGATGGGCTGGATCACCAACCGGTGATGATCCACCGCGCTATTGTTGGTAGTTTGGAAAGATTTATGGGGATTCTGATAGAGCATTATGCTGCCAGAATGCCCGTGTGGTTGGCTCCCATACAGGTAAAGGTCATTCCTATTGCTGATCGACATCAAGATTATGCCCAATCAGTAGTAAAAGAACTCAGGGCCGCTGGAATTCGGGTGGAAGCCAACTGGAAGAATGAAAAGATCGGTCAGAAGATTCGTCAGGCTGAGTTGGAAAAAGTGCCTTACATGTTTATACTCGGGGACCGTGAGGTTGAAGAGCAGAAAGTTAGTGTTCGTCGTCATGGTGCCGGAGATATTGGTACGTTTGACCTTGCTGAAGTGAACGAGCGTATTTTAGGTGAAATAAGGGAGAGAACAGATCAAAAAATATAAGGTTTATGCTAAGGAGGAAGAGCTCCGTATCAATGGCGAGATTGAAGTACATGAGGTTCGCCTTGTGGATGAAAATGGTGAGCAGATGGGGGTTGTACCTGTTCAAGAGGCCTTGGTGCGATCTGAAAAAGCTGAACTTGATCTGGTAGAAGTTGCCCCGAATGCTAAACCACCAGTGTGTAAACTGATGGATTACAGTAAGTTCAGGTATGAAAAAGCAAAAAAAGCCAAAGAGGCTAAGAAAAAACAAAAGATTATTCAGAATAAAGAAGTTCGCTTTCGACCTAATATTGAAGATCACGATCTTAAAACTAAGGTTAACAAAGCGCGAGAATTTCTTGATGATGGTGATAGAGTGAAGATTACGATCATGTTTCGAGGCCGTGAAATGGCCTATCTTGATCGTGGGCCGATCCTGATGACAAAAATCATGAGTCATCTTGGATCGGATGTACATATGGAATATACGCCGACCATGGAAGGCAGATTTCTGACAACTGTGGTCACCTTGAAAAAGGGAGGTAATTAAAAATGCCCAAAATGAAATCAAATCGTGCTGCTAAAAAGCGCTTCAAACTGACCGGTAAAGGTAAAGTGAAGAGAAATAAAGCTTTTACCAGCCACATGCAGAACAACAAATCACAGAAGCAGAAAAGAAAACTTCGCAAATCCGGTCTCTTGACCGGTGGTGATGCTGCTAAAGTGAAAAAAGCGATTTCCGCTTAAGTATTAGGAGTTAAGAAATGCCAAAAGCATCTAGTTCTGTCGCCCGCAAAAGGCGACATAAAAAATACCTGAAGGCTGCCAGAGGTTATTACGGCGCCCGTTCACGGCTGTATAGAACAGCTCGCGAGACGGTTGAACGTGCCTGGGTTTATGCCTATCGTGATCGTAAAGATCGTAAACGTCAGTTTCGTCGGTTGTGGATTGCCAGAATTAACGCTGCTGCTCGTTTGAACGGGTTAAGTTATTCCAGATTGATGAATGGTTTAAAAAAGAGTAGCATTGATCTCAATCGTAAAATGCTGGCCGAGATTGCAGTCACTGACCCAGTCGGGTTCGCAGCGATTGTAGCAAAAACTAAATAAACCACAGTTAGGAACGCGTATGTCGCTTTTTAAAAAAGTCGACGAATTACGCTCAGAATTCAAGCAAGCGTTGGCATCGAGTCCAGCGCTTTCTGATTTAGAGCTACTGAAACAATATTATTTGGGACGCAAAGGCATCCTGAATGACCTTTTCAAGCAGATTAGAGACATCGAACCAGCTCGTAAGGGTGAATTTGGTAATCTGGTTAACAAGCTTAAGCAGGACGTTCAGGAATCCATAGATACGCTCATGGTTGGTCAGAAATCTGGTGCTGGGGATTCAGCAGGAATAGATGTTAGTTTGCCTGGTGTACTGTACCAGCGTGGTAATATCCATCCTCTTGAACAAACCCTGCGGGATATAAAGAGTATCTTTCACCGTTTGGGATTTGCAGTGGCAGAAGGTCCGGAGATCGAGACCCAATGGCGTAATTTTGATGCTCTGAACTTCCCGCCAGAACATCCAGCCCGGGATATGCAGGATACCTTTTTTCTACAGAATGGCTCAGTTCTGCGGACCCATACCTCTCCAGTGCAAATTCGTTTAATGCTTGAGGATCAGCCGCCCATTCGATCGATCATGCCTGGACGTGTTTATCGTAATGAGGCTATTGATGCTGGACACTATTGTCTGTTTCATCAGGTTGAGGGTCTCTATGTTGATGAGCATGTAACGCATGGTGAGCTTAAAGCAACCCTGGAATTATTCTGTCGCGAATATTTTGGAGAAAATGTTAAACTACGCTTTCGGCCAAGTTTCTTTCCCTTCACTGAACCAAGCAACGAAGTTGATGTTTCTTGCTTTCTGTGTAATGGCAAAGGCTGTCGCGTATGTAAACAGACCGGTTGGCTGGAAATTATGGGTTGTGGTATGGTAGACCCGAATGTTTTTAGCTCTGTAGGTTACGATTCAGAAAAATATACCGGCTATGCTTTTGGCATGGGGGTTGAACGAATTGCCATGCTCAAGTACGGAATCAATGATATCAGGTTATTTTTTGAAAATGATGTCCGCTTTCTGAGACAGTTTTAAAAACTGACTACAGAGTACACTGAGAGTACAGGCAATCGTATTGGAGCAAGAATGCATGAAATCGGTGAGTCATTCTGAGTGGAATGAAGAATTTTTTGCAGTAAACTGACAAAATTATGTATTTCAGGAATTCCTAAACAGGTACAATACAATGAACATTTCATACAACTGGCTTAAAGAATATATCGATATTGATCTTACTCCAATTGAGTTAGCCGAAAAATTGACAGACGCTGGTCTTGAAGCAGTGATTGTAGATCAATTCCCGGAATTTTTTAAAACCATTCGGGTTGGTCATGTCATTTCCAGGGAAAAACATCCTGATGCAGACAAGTTGAGTGTTTGCCAGGTCGATCTGGGTGATGGTGATTCGCATCAGATCATTTGTGGTGCTCCTAATGTAGCTGCTGGTCAAAATGTTGCCGTGGCAACCATCGGCACTACCTTTCCAGAAGGCATGCGCATCAAAAAAGCAAAATTAAGAGGGGTTGTCTCCTATGGGATGATCTGTTCTGAGAGCGAATTGGAGCTTTCTGATGATCATTCAGGGATCATGGTATTAGATGAAGCTGCTATTCCTGGCGTAGATATGACCAGTTATCTTTCGGGAAATGATGTTTCCCTTGAGCTTGATCTTACTCCAGATCGCTCAGATGCTCTGGGGCATATTGGCGTGGCTCGAGATTTAGCAGCATTATTAGGCAAGACTATTAAAAAACCTGAAGCAGTCTTGGCCGAATCCAATGAATTGACTGCTGATCTGATTTCAGTTGAGATCGAAGATCAAGCGGCTTGTCCTCGTTATGCAGCAAGATTGGTGAAGAATATTACTATTTCTGATTCACCAGTATGGTTGCAGCAGCGTTTGCAGGCTGTGGGGATTCGTTCCATCAATAATGTGGTCGATGCCTCAAATTATATCTTGATGGAAACCGGGCACCCGCTACATACATTTGATCTACGCCATGTTGAAGGTGAAAAAATAATTGTTAGGATGGCCAAAGAAAAAGAGCAGATAACTACTCTGGATGGTAAAAAGCGGGAACTGGATGATAAGGTGCTCTTGATCTGTGATGGCCAGAAGCCGGTTGCAGTTGCTGGCATCATGGGTGGGGAAAATTCTGAAGTCAAGGATGATACCACTGATTTACTTTTGGAAAGCGCTTATTTTGATCCCGTCGTGGTTAGAAGGGGAGCCCGAAAATTACAGCTAGCAACTGATGCCAGTCATCGGTTTGAGCGGGGAACAGATCCTAATGGGATACCCTACGCTTTGGATCGTTTAGCTGGCCTCATTGTCAAACTGGCTGGTGGTGAAATTACCAGGGGACAAGTGGATGCCTATCCTCAGAAAATTAATCCTGTAAAAGTGGATTTCAGAGTTGAACGCTGTAATAAAGTGTTAGGCACCATGATTTCAGCAAAAGAAATGTATAGTATTTTGACTGGTCTCGGCATGGATGTTAGCGGTGATACAACTTTCTCTGTCACAGTCCCTACCTTCCGACCTGATATAACCCGTGAAATTGACCTGGTTGAGGAAATTGGACGGATCTATGGCTATGATAATATTCCAATTCCACAACATTTTAGTATAGCTAACAAAATGAGTCCGGTAACACCGGATATAATGCGGGAACGGATCATTGATCATCTCGCAGCAACTGGATTTAATCAAATCTATGGTAATAGTCTGGTTAGCGTAGATGAACACCCAACTGTCTTTGGTGATGAAGAACCATTAATCCTGGCAAACCCGCTTTCCCGGGATATGGCCTCCATGCGAACCTCCCTCATGGTCGGGTTGCTTAAAGCAGTTGAATACAATCAGAATCGTCGTCAAGCAGATTTAAAACTATTTGAAGTGGGACAGGTCAGTACAACAGACTCAAGCATTGATACTGGCGCGCGGGAATGTTCGCATCTCGTATTATTTCTGGCTGGTGAACTTCAGGTTAAACAGTGGTCCCAGCAATCTGTGGCAGCTGATATATATCATATGAAAGGGATCCTGTTCTCACTCTTTAATGATCTTTTTAAGGAGCAGATTTCATTTGAGTCGGCTGACCATCCGCTGCTTGTGAATGCTCTGGAAATATTCCTTGGTCAGCAACGAATCGGTGTCCTGGGTGATATGAATGAGAAAAATGCTGATACAAAGAATATTTCGGGTGTTTATTGTGAAGTTAATCTTCCACCTGATATTGGCCTGAAACAAGCTATCAAATATGAGAAAGTAGCAGTGTTCCCAACGGTTGAACGTGATTTATCGATTTTGATAGACACCGGTGTACTTTATTCCGACTTGGAGAAAAGCATTAGGAATAATGCCGGTAAGTACTTAGTATATAGTCGTTTATACGATATCTATGAAGGAAAATCTATTGCAAGTGGCAAAAAAAGTCTTACCTTTCGCCTGGTTTTTCAAAATCAAAAGAGAACGCTTACAGAAAAAGAGATCGATAAAGATTTTAAACGCATTCTCAAAGGATTGGAAGGCGCGTACAACGCCACATTAAGAGAGGCAATTTAGTGATCGAAAACGCCCTAAGTAAGTTTGAAGATAAGGTGAGATTACTGGTTGCTCATGTGAGCTTATTAAAAAAAGAAAACCTATCCCTTCGTAATCAGATCATAGAACGATCTGCGAATGGTGCAATTGGAAATAAAGTTGCTGTTCGTGGAAAGTTAAATAGTATGATTGAAATGATCGATGCGGAGTTGGAAGTTTTATGACGCGAATTCTAGCCCATGGTGAAATGAATAAGTGAACGATGTAATGAACGCTCTGGATAACAATACGGTACAAGTCACAATTTATGGTAAATCTTACACTATCAAGGGTAAGGCAGATTCAAGTTATATCAGTGGTGTTGCCAATTACGTCGATATGAAAATGAGAGAAGTTGATGATGGAGCCAATCCCACTCAAGAAGAGGGTAAGGTAGCCATTTTAGCAGGGATGAATATTACAGATGAACTATTTTCATCCCGGCAGGACAAAGACAAAATAGAAAATCAATTTGAGGAGCGGATTTTAGCCCTCAGTGAACTCATTGATGAGACGCTTAGCACCTAAGGCAATGAATTTTTAGATAAAGGTGTGTAAACACCAATCCCTGTTTACAGGCATAAAATTTCCAAAGGTCTTCATTCTATATGAAAGGTGAAACCTATGGACTTTACATCAATTCTCCCTGTCCTGGCAGTTATTCTGGGATTTGGAATCGCAATAC
>JAOZSM010000148.1:3599-7383 GCA_029939675.1 Fidelibacterota bacterium | reverse complement strand
ATCTTTTTTGAATACTATTAATGGTATCAATCAACATAACCGAAGCCCTCTTCACCATGGCTTCATCGCAAAACCGTCCCAATGAGATCCTTAATGTCCCTAATTGATAGGCCAAAGGCACTCCCATGGCTTCCAGAACACCCGACCCTTTCCCGTCACCGCTATGACAAGCAGCACCAGCCGAAACCATCAGATGTTCTAACCCTGCCATGATATCCAATGCAGATAAATCTAAAAAGCTGACGCTCAGTGTATTAGGTAGACGTTGGGTCATTGAAGCATTTATCCGCATCTCAGGACAAGCTTGCTTAAGACTTGCTTGTAATCTGTCGCGTAAATGCCCGAGGAGTTGCATTTCCTCAAGCAAGCTTTGGTCAGCAATCTCAGCGGCCTTCCCCAGTCCAACGATCTGAGTTACGTTTTCTGTTCCAGCTCGCTGGCCACCTTCATGATCAGCTCCATGAATAAGCGGTTCCAGAATAAGACCCTTTTTCTTATACAAAACCCCCACACCCTTGGGCGCGTAAAGCTTATGACCGGCAACGCTGAGCAGATCACATCCCAGTTCATCAACATGGACGGGGACCTTGGATACTGATTGGGCGGCATCAGTGTGAAAAACAGCTCCTGCCCGATGGGCGATATCAGCCAATTCACGAATGGGTTGGATACTGCCAATCTCATTATTGGCATGCATCACTGAAACCAGGATAGTTTTGGAAGTGATAATCTCCTCCAGGTCAGCCGGATTAACAACGCCCTGGTCGTTAACAGGTAAAAATGAAATCCGGAATCCCTGCTGTTTCAGATAATAAGCCACCTGAGTAATCGCAGGATGCTCAACGGATGAGATGATGATGTGTTGACCCCGATGAGCAGATTTCGCGGCGATCCCTTTCAGGGCCAGATTGTTTGCCTCAGAGCCACCTGAAGTAAAAATGATCTCCTCCGGCAGACAATGCAGCAATCCCGCAACTTGACCACGGGCAAATTCAACGGCCGCGCGGGCTCTTTGGCCCATGCTATGGCTGCTGGATGGATTCCCGAATTCTGTCAATAGATAGGGTTCCATGGCCTCAAGGACCAAAGGATCAGTTGGTGTAGTTGCACTATAATCCAGATAGATATCACCATTGGGTAACAGCATGATGCACTCCTTTCCAAGTGATCTGAATAAACGCTGGATAATAATACTGAAATACGAGCATGCTTAGGCATTTTTCTTAAGACATCCCCTTCCTAAACTGCATAATATCAATATCTCTGATACTGTAAATTGATAAATAACTAGTGACTATGCATGTTTCATATTTTTGTACAGCTAATCTTCTTAACCTTCTGTCAACTATGCGGGTCTAAACACACAGAAATTTGAAATGAACGGAAAGGATTTAATTATGAAAAGTCAAAAATTGAAAACGACCCTGGTGTTGGCTCTGCTTCTGGCATTAGCCCTGCCCACCATTGCTCAACCACAACGCGGTTTTAGAGGTACTGGGGACCAACCACAGAATATTCGTGAAGAGTTGAATCTCACTGACGCCCAGGAAAAACAAATGCAGAATTTACGCTTTGATCGTGAATCAGCCATGATCGACCTGAGAGCCGATTTGCAAACCGAACGGTTGAAATTACGGAAATTGCGGGATGCAGATGAACCGAATAAAAAGAAATTGTACGCCCAGATTGATAAGATCGGTGCGGTTGAGATCAGGATCGGTAAAGCCAGAGTTGATCATCTGCTAGCCGCTCAGAAAATCCTGACCAAGGATCAATTCAAAATATTCAGCAAGGCGCTTCAGCACCAGAATGGTCCACGCGAAGGCCGACGAGGTGATATGCGTGATAGATCCAATAAAAAGTCCTTTAGAAATCGTTTTTAAACGTTCTTCCTCTCTCTAAACAAACCATAAACGCCCTGGAAATCCGGGGCGTTTGTGGTTTATAACGGTTGCGTGACCATGTTTTGATGAAATATTATTTATACACCTACCAGGCTGGAATTTAATCCCAACCTAGCAATTCAAATTCAAGCTCGGCAAATTCGAAACCCAATTCACAAAGGGAAAGCCTTCAGCATTCCATCAGAAAATTGGCAGGTGCTTTCAGCTCGCAAGATTCTATATTGTAACAAGTCAATTTTACTAATGTGGAAAACAGAAGGTGATTATATGTCCATTTTGCGTCAGGGATTCATGAAATTCTGGAATCTTGAATTGTACTGGAAGGTATTTATCGGTATGGGCGCCGGCATTATCTACGCCCTGATCATGGGCGAAGCAGCTATGAACGTTGCCCCCATTGGTGATATGTTCATGCGCCTTTTGAAAATGGTGATTGTGCCCCTCATCTTCTTCTCTATTACCTCAGGAGTAGCCGGGATCGGTGAGAATAAAAGTCTGGGCCGCCTGGGTGCAAAGACCTTCGGTTACTACCTCCTGACCTCCATGCTGGCCATTCTTATCGGACTAACCCTAACCAACATTATTCAGCCAGGTGTGGGCGTAAACATTCAAGCCGGGAGCAAAGGGTTTGATCCATCCAGCCTGACCAACCCTGGTAGTCTGGGAAATGTACTCCTACGCATGATTCCCACAAACCCGATCCAGGCCGCTGCCAATGGCGATGTTTTAGCCGTCATCTTCTTCTCTATTGTTCTTGGAATGGCTATCACTGCTCTACCCGAAAAACAATACAAAGCAACTAAGGATTTATTTGATACTTTTTTCCAGGTGATGATGAAGATGACCCAGGGTGTCATTTTATTTCTCCCCTTTGGTGTTTTTGGTTTGATCGCCAAGGCAGTAGCCAGTACCGGGTTTACTCTATTTAAAGCTGTTGGTTGGTACATGGTGACCATTTCTTTGGGACTAACCATTCACATCTTCGTCGTTTTACCCCTTGTCTTCTGGCTTTTCACCAGGATCAATCCTTTAAAACATTACAAAGCTATCGCCTCAGCAATGGCAACTGCTTTCTCAACCAGTTCCTCGGGTGCAACACTGCCCGTAACCATGGATTGCATTGAAAACAAAGCGGGTGTTTCTAACAAGGTTACCAGTTTTGTACTGCCGTTGGGGGCAACTATCAATATGGACGGAACAGCGCTCTATGAATGTGCCGGTGTACTTTTTATATCCCAGGCATTAGGTTTCGATCTCACCATCACGCAGCAATTACTGATCGTTATCACCGCTTTTTTAGCCTCTGTAGGTGCCGCCGCCATTCCTTCTGCAGGTTTGGTAATGATTTTTATCGTTCTGGATGCAGTTGGTCTTGGTGATCATCCCCAGGCTGCCATCATTGTTGGTACCATGTTGGCCGTAGATCGGCCCCTGGACATGTTTCGCACAGTAGTAAATGTGACCAGCGATACCATGGGGGCCGTGATTGTAGCTAAGTCTGAAGGGGAGGATGTCCTTTCAGGGAGTTAGGCGTTATTCGTTAGGTGTTATTGAGCTGGACCATGACTTTCCAATAAGGCCTACTACTTCCTGACGCCAAACATCTAACTTCTTCTTTTGACCTTTGAGTTTACCTACCCACCGGCTAAATTTGGGGGTCACAAGAGGACTAGAATTTTACAACTGCTTTTTTATACCTTTACTGCAACAGTGTCGGCATTTTTTGAACGAGAACTTACCAAAGGGAACCTCATCTCCTTGCTGCTAAGACAGGCCTTTCCCGCCCCCTAGGGATCAAGGAAGTCTGATCTTTAAGGGCGGTACCCACCGTGAATAACACGGTTCAAAAATGTTGCGTTGTTGCAGTTTTTTTTAATTTC
>JAOZSM010000148.1:0-3499 GCA_029939675.1 Fidelibacterota bacterium | reverse complement strand
AATATTTTGGTGTAGAAATAGAACTCACTCTCAATCGCTTTAACAATTGTACTTGCCTGCCTGAACCCATGGGACTCCCCTTGAAAAGGGATGTAAGCAACCGGAATTCCTTTTGCCTTTAATGCGGCTACCATGGTTTCCGCTTGATTAGGAGGCACCACAGGGTCGTCCAACCCCTGCAGAAAGATAACCGGACAATCCAGACGATCTGTGTGGTTGATAGGTGACCGATCCTGATACAGCTTTTTCTCGGCTGGATAGGCTCCAACCAATCGGTCAAGGTAATGGCTTTCAAATTTATGCGTATCTCGAGCCAGCAGTTCCAGATCGCCAACACCATAATAACTGGCCCCCGCTTTGAACACATCAGTAAAGGTCAGTGCTGCCAGAGTCGTGTATCCACCAGCACTCCCGCCCTTAATGATCAAACGGTCAGGATCAACCTGCCCCTGCTCAGCTAAATAATTTGCCGCTCCGACACAATCCTCAACATCGCGGATACCCCAGGTACCATTCAAACGCTTACGATAAGTGCGACCAAAACCGGTACTCCCACTGTAATTCACATCAGCAATAGCAAAGCCCCGGGTGGTCCAGTATTGGATAATCAAGCTGAAAGCCCCTGAACTGTAGGCTGTTGGACCTCCATGGCTTAAAACGATCAATGGTGGCTTTTCTCCCGGGAGTCCTGCATAATCCCGATTCAAGGGTGGATAATACCAGGCATAAGCCAGTTCTCCTGGGCGAGATTCAAAGGTAATCAACTCTGCAGTTGAAATATTTGTAGCATCCATATCTGTCTTAGAAGCCCTGCGCAAAACATGCTTTTTTCCAGAGCTCAGATTCATGGCTACCATCGCGCCGGGGTGATCCGCAGTGTTCCCAATAAATGTGATGAGATCACCAGAGCCCCTGACCTGATCGATGTCAGTGTAGGGCACTTCAATTATCCTGTTTTGCCCCTTAGCGACATCAATATGAATCAGGTGAGAACCTTCCATATCTCGATAAGTGGCAACTAATTCACCAGGTTTCAGAACACAATAGGTACTCATCCCGAAGACCCACTGTGGGAGTCCGAACTCTGCATCTAACTCAAGTACGCAAAAAGTTTGTCCTGCTGAATATTTGTAAAGATTCCACCACCCGCTGCGATCAGAGACAAAATAAAGCGTCCCGTTGGGATCCCATTGAGGTTGAAAGATGGATTCTTCCCGACTTCCTGCAATAACCTGAAGTTGGATGATATTCCCAGAACTATCAAGATCTCCCAGCCAGAGCTGTGTGCCATCCCAGGGCATATCTGGATGATCCCAGGTTAGAAACATAAGCTGGCGACCATCGGGACTTAACTGCGGGTTGGAATAAAAATCATGACCTTCAGCAATCACAACTTGTTGGCCACTTCCGTCCAGCGAAACCCTCAGCAGCATGTTCCTGGTTTCGTTTGGATCGGCATGATCTTCACCAATCAGATAGAGTTGGCCCCGTTTTTCATCAAGTGCTGGATCGGCATACCGAAAATCGGTGCCTTGAGTAAGTTGCTTCCGAGTACCTTTTTCAAGGATTTCGTATAGTTGTTGATCTCGATTATCAATATAGAAACGTTTTCCTTGTTCAGCGATGAAGGCAGCCCCGCCATATTCATGTGCCCGGGTTCTTACATCCCAGTCAGATTGGCTGATTTCCACAGATTCCTGTTGATCGGACCACACCATCAGAGCAGTACGACCTTTCTCTGCCGGCCGGCCTTCCGTCCAATAAATACTGCCCTGATCTATCTGCATTTGACCAAGCCGAAGACTGGATTGAATCAGAGATTTTCCGGAGATAGGAGATTTCCATGATCCGAATGGTTTGACCTGTTTCGTTTGATTATGCATTGTACCCTCTCTTCAGCCTGCGCCCTGATAGCCCGTACACAGATAGATATCAATCTTGCGGACTATTTGTCCAAAATTTTCGATTTTAATTGTTTTAACTTTGATAACATCGGTAAAATAGGGTTCGATTCGTTTACGTTTGAACCGATACTCGCGTCGATCATCAACCACCAGGATACCCGTTTTACCTGCTAACGATTCGGTTTTCGTCCATATATCGAATTGCAGGGCTTTTCTACCAATGATGTCCTGAGCATAGGTCCTGGGATGATCAGGTAGATAAAATTTAAGCAGAGAACTGGCCTTATAATTGGTACTGAAGATAAATGAATCATCCCCCTGCAGCTTTAGAGAATCCCGGATAGCAGCTACTTCGCTTGCGGCCATTTTCCAACCACTCCAGGTGTTACCCTCCCCCAAAGGGACATCAGGTACTGCAACAACTGAGATACCCAAACCGAGGAAAGCCAGTGAAGAATAAATGCCAATCTTCATCCGTCGCAGGCGTTGCGGAGTCTGGAACAGGAAATAGATCCCTAAAATAATGAAGGACCAGTAGGCTGGAGCTAACCAATTCATTTTCACCAGGCTACGAAAGCTTACGGCGATAAAGAATACAGAAGTCACCAGGCCGCTGCTTACCAACAGCAGAATTTTGTCTTCCATATCTGAAAATATTTTACGCCCATAGCGATTTAACATTGAGAAGACCAATACAAAGAGATAGGGAGTCAGAATGAACAGCTGTGAACCAAATAATTCTCCGACAAAACGCAATTTCCAGCTTCCCATCCCAGCAGTTCGTCTGGCCCCCTGAAATGCAAAAGAGATCCACTCATGTTGAGCATTCCAGATCAGAACAGGTGAAAATACCAGGGTGGCGATCAGCGCGCCAATGTATGGATACGGAGTAAACAGCCATTTGCGTTGATGTTTTGAAACAAGGATGAACAGGAATACTGAGGGAACCAGCATGATTCCAGAGTACTTGCCCAGCCAGGCCAGGCCCATAAAGAAGCCAGCCACAAACCACCACTTGGGATTATCACTTTGAATGAGTTTCCAGAGGGCATAAAAGGTTGCTGTCCAGGCAAAGATTAGCGGAGTATCAGGTGTAATCACAAAACCATAGAGTTCGAAAACGATTGATGCATTCAGAGCCAGGAGCGTCCAGAAGGTTTGATCAGGGTTGCCAAACATCTCCTGGATAAGCTTGGCCCACAGGATATTTAGACCGAGAAACCAGAGCACTGCGGCAATTTTGATCCCAAAGATGCTCTGGCCAAAGACTGAGGTAGTCAACCAAATACTGTAACTGGCCAGCGGTGGATGGTCAAAATATGAGAGCGCCAGGTCCCGGCTCCAGCTCCAGTAATAGGCTTCTTGAGGGGTCAGGGGTAGGACTGCAGCTAGAAACATCCTGAAAAGGGTAAATCCCAGGATGACTTTCCAAGCTTTAATAGGGATAGCGAGTGGGTTTGTTTGAAGATTCAATTCTGACGCCCCTGCAAAAACTGCCTCTCGCAGCGAACGCGAGAAAGCAGAGGCAAATTGTTGATGAACAGGAGCATATCGCAATACTTGCATAAATACTTGTTATTACTATAGCTAGACCA
>JAOZSM010000147.1 GCA_029939675.1 Fidelibacterota bacterium | reverse complement strand
ACACGACTTGAATTTGTCACGTCCTCCTATGGTAAGCAGGGGAAGCCAGGTTTTAGGGCAAGGGTGAACTCAGAAACCCGGCAAAAACTACAGGTAATTACTGGCTCCATAATTCAGGATCAAACAATTCTTGCTCTGGATCTGAATTATCAAACCGGACAAAATATGTGGCTGAGCAAGTTGAATTATTCTGGAAAAATTGCTGAAAATCAATCTGCCCTGAATAATTATGGTTCTGAAAGCAGCTTATTCAAGGTGCATGAACTGACTGCGAACCTGGAATGGACTGCCATGAATTCTACTCGCTTAGGGATTGCCCTTGAGAACAGAGAGCGCAAGGTCGAGTATAACCAATTGGCCACAGAGGCCTGGGAATCATATCGTCCCTATGTGGAACACATTTTTCGATTTTCTGCAAATCAAAAGGTCAGTACCATGCTTAAATACTCACAGGTCGCTGATTTGCATCTGAATCAAACTTACCGGGAAGGCTATCTGGTACTTGATTATAATCTCAGAATTAAACGGCGGGGCAAACTGGACCAAAAGATCATGATGTCAAATGTTCAGGCCGATGTCAATGGCATACCTTATTCAATATTTTCCGGCCGTCAACCTGGTGATAACTGGAAATATTCACTGACTGGCCGTTACACATTTTCCAGTCGGTTCCAACTTTCCACCAATTACAGCATACAGAAAAGAGGCTCGGGAAAAGCTGAACAGTATTTGCGTATAGAAGGCCGGACCCACTTCTAATGCAGAAGACATTTATTTTATTGCTCCTCTTTATTCTCACGTATGCGAATGCATGGGACCGAGACCTGTTTGATGGTCATATCGGGGCCAGTGACACCGTAATTGTTCACAATACCGAATTTAAACTGGTTGTAGATAATCTTCTACGGGAATATGGAGATCAAGGATTCTGGGATGCACAGATTGAGATAATTGACAATGCCGTAGGCACTGATTCCAGTCTAATTACAATTGTGGCCAATCCGGGTGCATTTGTTTCAGTGGAAAAGATTCATTTCTCGGGAGTTCCCATGAAGGACCAGGACTACCTGCGGCAAGAATATCTACTGGGACGTGCTACCATCAGTTCTCAGTCTATAGACCAGGCTCAAAACCGTCTAACCACTCTGGGGTATCATTTCTACGGTAAAAAACAAATTTCCAGGGATGGGCAGGGAATCTATCATTTGAGCTATTCGGTGAAAGACCGGCCTGAGCTTAATGTAGATGCTCTGGCTGCATTTAACCAGAGTTCCGGTGCTGATACGGTGGCCTGGTTTGGTCATGTGAACCTCTATGTTCCTAATCTCGATGGTCGAGGTAAATCAATTCAACTGAATTGGAAAAGACTTCGAACCAATTCAGAATCATTTTTATTTGGCTATGAACACCCCTGGCTTTTTGGAATCCCGCTGAAAGCTCAGCTCAGATTTGGTCGGGAAGTAGTGGATGGTAATTATCAAGTTATTCAGGTGCGGGCTGGGCTGGACTGGAATCTTGACTGGGATCGGTCACTAATATTCCAATACGAGAATCGTCAATCAGTCATCACTCATAGTGGTGCTCAGATCAATCCGGAATGGCGTTCAACACAGCGCCAATTACTGGGTCTGGGTTATCGACAAACCAATCTGGATCAAACTGAGCATCGGGGATTGGAACTACGCACTGCCTGGGATCGGGAACTGAATTTCGAACCAGCTTCCGTCAGTCGTTTGATGCTGAGAACTGAGGCCGAAATAGCTCTTTCAGCTCGGATATACATATCTCAAAAGACAGCATTTATGCTTCAGAATGAAATCACTATCCTGACAGATCCTTCTGTTTTGGAGCCCCTGGGTGGTGTTAATTCAGTGCGCGGCTACGCAGAGAATTATTTGAGAAGTCCTTCAGTGATTAGTCTCCAACATGATCTGCACCTTGCTTTGGGTTCCCAGTCACAGTTACTTGCCTTTTTTGATTTGGGGATGTACTATGAATCGGCCACAGTTCAGCACCTTATTGGGTATGGCATCGGGGTTCAACTACGCAGTGGTCCCGGTCCTATTAGACTGATTTTAGCTACCCACGCAGGCTTAAATCTGCGTAATAGTTTTTTACATATCGAGTATTCAAGAGGTATATCATGGATCGACCAATGATCAAAAAGAAATTAATGGATGTTCTAAAGCAAAACCAGGGACGTTGGTATAAACCACGGACCTTGTTGAAAGCGGCCCACATCAGTGAGCGGGACTATCGGATGCTTAAAGTGATTCTGATCGAGTTGTCTCGTGAAGGTATCGTAAATAAGAAAGGTCGTCATCAATATGCCTACAAACCAAAACAACAAGAAAAGACTGGAATTCTGGCAGTTACCAGCAGGGGCTTTGGGTTTGTAGAGCTGCAGGATGGATCCGAAATATTTGTGCGTGCGCAACATATGCAGCATGCTCTGCATAAAGATCTAGTCCGCGTACGGATTCTCAAAAGGCAGTCAGGGGAAAAACCTGATGGACAGATTATTGAGGTGATCAAGCGCCATAAAACAGAATTTGTGGGGACTTACCATTTCGATCGGTTTGGCGAATGGGTCATCCCTGATGATAAGCGTATCAGAATTCGTTTCGCGGTTGAAGAAGATCAGCAGGTATCCGCCAAAGATGGGCATGTGGTCTCCGTTGAGCTCGTACACTGGGAGATGGGACATCCCGAACCCCTGGTTCGAATTAAGGAAATATTGGGTTTTCCTGGAGATCCTGGACTGGATAAAGCATTAATAATTCATGCCCACGACTTACCTGATAAATGGACCAACAAGGCCATTAGCCAGGCCGCATCCTACTCACAGGATAGTGTCAAGTCTGAGCTGAAAAATCGTCGCGATTTGAGGCAGTTGACTTGTTTTACAATTGACCCGGAAACTGCTCAGGACTTTGATGATGCCATGTCTATTGAGGTCACCGATAGGGGGTGGGTCCTGGGCGTCCATATTGCCGATGTCTCACATTATGTGACACCTGGTAGTCCAATCGATCGGGGAGCGCGTAAACGGGGTACCAGTGTGTACCTGGTAGGTTCGGCAATTCACATGCTTCCAGAAACTTTGGCAGCAGATTTATGTTCGCTCAAACCTGGGGTTGACCGTTTAAGCATGTCGTGTATGATGACCATTGGGCAGAATGGGAATGTTGTGAAGTATGAGATATTCCCGGCTGTCATCCATTCTCAACAGCGGTTTGCCTATGAAGATGTAGAAGCAATTCTAAACGGCAAAGATCATAGTTTGGCTGACAATATCCATGAAATGGAAAAATTAAGGAAAATCCTTTTCCGTGAGCGCAAAGCGCGAGGTAGTATTGATTTTGATCTTCCAGAACCGATAATTATGCTTGATGAAACTGGTTTTCCCCATGACATCAAACCATCAAAACGGTTGACATCCCATCGACTTGTGGAAGAATTCATGCTTGTGGCAAACCGGATAACAGCAGAATATCTATCGCTGATGTTCCAGAAGGTTAAGCTACCGGGTATTTATCGAATTCACGAAACTCCTGCCCCTGAGGATATCACTAAATTGCAGACAATTCTGCAAAGATTAGGTATTCAACAGAAAATATCAAGCCCGGTAAAGCCCATGGATTTTCAAAATCTGGTTGAAGCTGTCAGGGAAAGTCCATTTCGTCATTTTATTGAGAAAGTAACTCTGCGTTCAATGACTAAAGCCAAATACGCAGTAGATAATCGTGGACATTTCGGTCTGGCTTTTAAGGACTATACCCACTACACTTCACCTATTCGGCGTTACCCCGATTTGGTTGTTCATCGCCTGCTGAAAGCCTATTTGAGTCATTCAACTGAACCCCCGTGTTCAAACAAAGCCCTGGAAAAATTGGCTGAGCATTGCTCTCAACGAGAACGAGTTGCTGTTGAAGCGGAACGGGACCACATCAAAATGAAACAGCTCCAATTTCTTAGCAAGAAGGTAGGTGAAAGTTTTGATGGTGTAATATCAGGCGTTCTTCAGTTTGGGTTTTTTGTGGAGTTGGCAGAAACATTTGTAGAGGGCCTGGTCCATGCTTCCAGTTTAACCGATGACTACTATGACTATGAAGAAGCCCATTTTACCATGACAGGCAGACGCACAGGCAAAATGTATCGGTTAGGGGATGTGGTGAGGGTAAAAGTAACCTCAGTTTCCATCTCGGAGGGGCTGGCTGATTTTGTGCTTTCAGATGACTAGTGTCCAGTCAACTGTGTAGTGTGCAAAAAGGCAAAATATTATTTAGAAATGCTCAAACCATAGCTCAATAGAGACGCTTAATATTATTAATTATATCGCTACATTAAGGATAAATATTGGATACATTTACATCCTGAGTCATACAACAGCTAATGGAGGTCATATATGAAGGTTAAATTATTGATAATACAAGCTGCAGCTTTGGCTATAATGTTTGTCATGTCAGCCTGTGAAAGGCCCAAAGAAGCTGCCATCGGCTATGACCATGTGATCACTGTAGTCTGTGATGATGAAAACTGGGCTGCTTGTGAACCCGTGTTAACAGAGACCTTGGGCAAAATATACAAAACTCCCCGCACAGAAACTTTGTATACATTCCACAGGATTACTTCTGATGATCTCAAACTGAATATTAAAAATAAAAATGTTCTGATTTTGACTCGTCTGGAGGTTTACAGCGAGGTGACCGGTCACGTCCGTTCCATGTTGCCTGATTCAACTATTACGCGCATCCGTGAGAATCCCAGAGGTTATTATCATCAGGAAAATGCCTATGGACAGGGACAGGCATTGATTGTAGTTATTGGTAAGACCATGGCCGATTTGCGGAGTCGCTTGAAAGTCAACCAGAAGCAGATATTTAACTTTGTTGAACGGAAAATGTTTGAACGAAATACGGCATTTGTTTATCGGTCGGGAGAGCAGTTCAAAATGGCTGAGGACTATTTTAATCAGCATGGGTACTATTTGCGCATGATGCATGACTATGTTGAAATTGAGAACATTCCAGAAAAGAAAATGGTCTGGCTGGGCCGGGATTTCCCCTATCGTTGGCTGTCAGTCAGTTGGGCAACGCCTAACGACTCAACTGAGCTGGAAGTTCAATTAGACGCCTTATTAAGGGATACTTATGAAAATAAAATGGGAAGTATCAAGCTTAATGACGAGTATCTAACCCGTGAATCATTCTGGTTCAAACAATATTCATCCTATAAATATTATGGTCTATGGGAATCAAAGGAAGAGATCAAGGGTGGTCCTTTTATAGCCTATGGATTTTATGAACCGGTAAATGATCGGCTTTATCTGCTTTCCGGGGTCATCCATGCCCCAGACAAGGATAAGATTCCATATCTGCGTCAGATGGAAACTATCTTTCGGACATTTGATACGGTTCCTTATCAACCCGATTAATCCATTATGGAATATTAAAAAGAACTGGAATCGATAATTGAGCAAACACATACTTATCACTGGCATAAACGGCTTACTTAGTCAAAATCTTGTGCAGGAATTCTCCCCTGATCACACGATTAGTGGGCTAGATCTGAATCCAGGCATATTTGACCCAAATCAAAAGATCAAAGTGACCCAGCTTGACCTACGCAATACCAATGAGTTGACCAAACATATTTATGCCACCGCCCCCGACGTGCTGATCCATACAGCGGCCTACACCAATGTGGATGGAGCTGAAGCAGAACGGGACCTCGCGTTTGCTGTAAATGCCAAGATACCGGGTGATTTAGCTAAAATCTGCCGGGATTTGGATATCCCCATGATCCATATCTCCACTGATTACGTATTTAGTGGAACCAACGGACCATACAACGAAGCGGATTTATGTGCTCCACGGGGTAGCTATGCTGAATCAAAGTATGCTGGAGAACAGGCTGCTCTAGATTCCGGTGCCAGACTTGCTGTGATCAGACCTAATGTCATGTATGGTCACGGTCGCAACCTGAAGAGCAGTTTTGTTGATTGGCTTCTCAAAGAGCTGGCCCAGGGGAGACCTGTGAATGTTGTTGATGATCAGTATAATAACCCGACCTATGCGCGTCGTTTGGCCATGGTTACTCGACAGATTTTGGATCGTCAAGCCTGGGATGTTTGGCACTTTGGATCAAAAGAGGTAGTCTCGCGTTATACTTTTGCATTGATTTGTGCTGATATTTTTGGGTTGCCCTCAGGATTAATTAATGCAATTTCGACGGTCGAGCTGAATCAGAAGGCCCCAAGGCCTTTACGAAGCGGTTTGATCTGTGAAAAACTTAAACAGGAGTTAGCGATCCCTATCTTAAGTATTGGTGAAGAACTGGCTCTCTTGAAGGAAGAAATGCATGCCTCGTAATTTGACCATCATCCCCACCTATAATGAAAAAGACAATATTTTATTGGTGATCGATAAGGTGCTTTCTCTCTCTGTTGAGACAGATATTCTGATCGTTGATGACGGTTCTCCTGACGGAACAGGGAATCTGATCAAAGAACGTCAGAAAACTACGCCTCAACTACATCTCATGGAACGGGCTGGGAAACAGGGTCTGGGTACGGCTTATATTGCCGGATTTAAATACGCCATTGAACATGACTATGACACCGTTGTACAGATGGATGGTGATTTCTCGCATGATCCAGAAGAGATCGTAACTTTCTTGAAAGAGATCGAAACGAATGATTTGGTCATTGGATCTCGCTATTTGAACGGGATAAGCGTAGTTAACTGGCCGCTACAACGTTTAATGCTGAGTTATTTTGCCAGCAAGTATATTCAATTCATTACGCGTATGCCAGTGAACGATGGAACAGGTGGTTTCAAATGCTGGCAAGTTTCTTTTTTGAAGAAAATTGAACTCGATAAAGTTCGCAGCAACGGATACTCATTCCAGGTTGAAATGAATTTTCGAGCCTGGCGGTTATCCCCTGACAGGGTTAAAGAAGTTGCCATTCTATTTGTTGACCGTACAGTTGGGCAGAGTAAAATGTCCAAAGCCATTGTGCGTGAGGCTATCTGGCGCGTTTGGTGGCTGCGAATTATGGCTTTATTGGGCAAGATTTAAGCTCTTTTCACACCTGTTTGTCATAGTATCGTAAATCAAGAGCAGCTCTTCTCAATGAGAACTAATACCAATTGGACTTCATAGTGCGCGGTTTAGATTCAAAATATTTTCCTGTTATACTAGCTTCAAGTATGACGGCTTCGCAAAAAGTATATCACAAAACATGAATATTACCCTAACATCAATAAATATAGCCATTTATGCAAACGCAGGCTATATTCTTAATTATCAACACCTTGTGTCTCTGCGTTCTCTGCGAGGGGGACTTTTTGCGGGATCGTCAAATTTTAAGCATAGCATA
>JAOZSM010000146.1:5523-7402 GCA_029939675.1 Fidelibacterota bacterium | reverse complement strand
GTCATATACTTTTTGCGAGGGCGTCAAATTTGTCAAGAGAAGTACAATTGGTGTAATACCAGTTACAGTCTCAAATGCGCTGTGCAAACTCAAAATATTTCCCTCCTCGCTTTTTGGCCCTTTCTCTCAGCTTTCTTGGAGATTGGCCAGATCAGATCATGCAAATTTCTGGAACCATCATATTTTTTTTGCTAACGTTATTTATACCGATGCACTTCGTCCAGGGAGCCAATCAGGATTCTCTGGCTTACATTTTTCATCAGGATAACCTATCTACCAACAATGATCTCCGTCTTAACTATGCAGTTGGTCTGCGCCACAGCACTCTGCTTATCAATGATGCCATTCGCTACAAGGTTTTTGACTATCAGAGCAGTAACACCAGTGGTAATGAGTTTTCTATTGATCATCGCCTGCGAAGTGACTGGTCCTGGGGTCAAGATCGCCGTAAAAGTATTCGCCTGGAGAGCAGTCAATATCAGGATCATCGAACCGGGTTGGCTTCTACGATCAACAATTGGGCCTTGTTGGGTGGCATAAAAAGAGCTGACAATTTTGCTCTTTTCTTTGGAGGTAGATCTGTCGAGCGGTATGGGATCATTGATCAGGGCTGGACCAGCGAATTCGATCTCAGAAATGCCTGGCAATTTGGTTCCCAACGATCTGCCATGGCCCTGTCCGCATTGCGGGATCAACTTGATGAACACTTGAGTCATTCACTGAATCTACAATTAGATTATCTGATAAATTTCGGAAAAGTTTCAACCTTTCAGACTTCGATCCAACGCCAGGCCCAAATGCAATCATTCTATACTGATTCTGTAGGAAGTTCACAGTCTCGCTATAACGAAAACCTGCAGTGGCAAAATCGTTTTGTCTATCACATTAGAAATGATCTGCATTTCTATCACGAATTAAGGTGGGGAGACCAGTTAACTGAAATCGATCAGGAGAAAGTCGGTGAGGACAGCACCATTAAGCTGGCCGGTCAGACACGTGAACGTTTTCTGCTTATTAATGAAACGGGAATAAAATTAAAGCGACCCCGGTTCTCAACCTTTACCACATTCAAGGTAGAGAACTCCCAAAACAAATATTACATCGACTATACTCAATTGTTATATCAGCTTAAGGAAGAACTTGCCTGGCAAGTTCCCGGCTTGCTCGATTCATTGTGGTGGAAGACAACGCTCTCAAGGTTGGAATATGATACGCATGACACTACTAATGATGACGATCGGGATGAATGGAGGCTTAATACTGAGCTGCGTCTGGTATGGCAACCCACGCCATTCTACCAGTTGGAGGTGGGCACCAAGCTGGGCTTATTTCATTTGATTTACTTGTTTAATAGCCGCAGTTCTGAAAATCATTGGAATCGCAACCTGGTCTTGTGGTCAGGTTTTAGTTGGCGTCGGCAGTCCTGGAAAGGCTTTGGCCAGGCTCGGATCCGCAGCAATTATTTTGACTATGATTATGATGACCTCTTTACGGAAATGGATCAGCCAACTCGTAGTTTTGTGCACCGTTCATTGGATCTTCAGCAGCAAATCACTTATCATTTTGGTCGTCGCTGGTCTGTTAGTTCCAAATTGGCTGCTCGCTGGGAAGACGAGGGACAACTGGACTGGAATGCTTTTGTCCAGCAGGTAACCAGCAATCGAGAGCAAGTGGAGTTAACTATTAAGCTCTTTTATGATTATCGGCACTGGAAAGGATGGGTTGGATATTTAACCCACGATAGACTTACACATTATAGCTCGGCCACTCGTGAATCAGCCCAATGGCATGGTGAAGGTCCCCTGCTGGGTGTCAGACACCGACTGGGAGATCGTTTATTTTTGGATGCGGATGCCAGATTTATTTCAGTTAAAGATCA
>JAOZSM010000146.1:0-5423 GCA_029939675.1 Fidelibacterota bacterium | reverse complement strand
TACTGGCTTTTCAAGTTCATCAATCCGTTCATTAAGGGTATCCAGGTGCCCTGCCAGGTGGGTCTGAACATCTCGAATCGCCTGATTGTAGTAGTGGGGACCCAGATTTTCGCTGCAGAAATCCAATAGAAATTCAGCTTCAAAATTTCCCAGATTTTGTTCCAGCTCCTGCTTGAAATAAGCCTGAATACTGGCAATCAACTCATCTTTCTGTACTCGTGAGAATGTTTGAATCATACCGGGTTTCTCCTACGATAGCTGTTGCACTTACCTGACTTAAACATTATCATACCCTACACTTTAAAAACATTCTTCAAAGTTAAAAATTGGGTACATTTTTATGACACAGCAAAAAAATATGCTGATCGTCTGGCGTTTTGTGCTGGGCGTTTCACTAAGCACATCTTTAGGATTTTCTGCCTTCGAATTTCAAAGTGTTGGATGGGCAGCGGCTGCCGCAAATATCAGAGTTGTCGGTGCTGAGCATCCAGATCGATTGATGATCAATCCGGCACTGTTAAAGCAGGATTTTCAATGTCAGACTGGATTCCAGTACTCCCGTCCGTTTGATGGATTGGATCTGCAGGCCGGATCTCTGGCTATGCGTTATTATATTCGAACCCGGCCAGTCATAAGTGGTTTTACTTACTTTGGTGATGAATTCTATTCAGAAATGATGCTGACAAGCGGGACTGCCTGGTCTATCAGCCCTGGGTTTCAGGTTGGTGCCAGTCTTAATCTATTTCGGTTAAGCGTTGCTGAGTATGACACACATGTGGCTGGCTCATTCTCGGCCAGCATGAGTTTGGCGCTCACCGAGAAAATACAGCTGGGCTCAGTCCTGCAACATGTGGCCCAGTTTAGTAATTCGATGTCTCTTCCTCAAAGATTTCATTTTGGAGCAGCCTACGATAGCGGTCTAATGCTATTGCTGTTTGCTCTGGAAAAAGAGGCTGCTCTGCCGCTTGATGTGTGTGTCGCTCTGGTTACTTCACCCAAACGCAAATGGCAGTTTGCCATAGGTTATCGTGATCTGAGTCGTTCCATTTCAGCCGGTTGGCGACTCAGATTTGGCAACTTTGGAATGCACTATACATCTGTGATCAATCCAGAGTTGCCTATTTCCCATGGTTTGGGTGTGGAGCTTATTTTTCCATGAGGCTATGGGTAATTTTATTTCTGTTAGTTACATCGGCCCTGGCCTTACCAGAGTTGAACCCTTTATCTGATGAATTAGAAGAACCTGATGAAGATCATTATACTAATGCATTGCTTACCCGCCTTTTCTCAAAACCCTTGAATATTCATACAGCTGATTCGAGCAAATTGCACACCAGAGGATTCTCTAAAGCAGCTGCCCGGTTAATCTTGCAATGGCAGCAGGAGGGAGCAGTCGATCGGGGCCTGAAGGGCTTACGGAAAAATATGGATAAGGCGGATAAACTGATCCTGGCTGAGACTCTCAAGGAGGAGCGAATCACTACCCAAATCATTCTCCGGCAACGTCTGCAGTATAGTGCTTCTCTGGCAGGTTGGCGAGTGCTCCATAAGGGACGAGTACGTAGTAGTTGGGGTGATTTGGTCTTTCTGGCGGAACAAGACCCCAGTGAATCCCAATTCACAGATCACTCAATTCTCACCTTTAGCAGCGGTTCGATTCCCGGTCTGGAGCAGTTGATCATCGGTGATTTTCACATGGCCTGGGGCAGTGGTATGGTACTGAATCAGAACGGGAGTAGATTGAGTTTGAGTCCGGGTAGTTTGGCAAGGATGCCTGGTCTGAGGCTTACGCCCCATTATTCCACCCGGGAAACGGGTTACTTTCATGGTATTGCCGCCAGGTGGCAGTTACCCTCGTTGCAAGGAATTATATTTGTTTCAAAGCGCAAGATGCTGGGACAATTGGATACGCTTAGTTTTCGGGAAGATTCTGATGGAATCCATCCAACCGGGAAATTATTTGATCTGCATCTGAAACAGATGTCCGGGGTAGCTGGAATCTATGAGGGCGCAAAGCTACAGGTCTATGGTGCAGCCTTGATGGGCAGATCCGATATTGACAATAGTCTCATGGAGCTGGGGTTGCACTGGCAAGTGAGCCAGTCCCAATATCTGCAAGTATATGCTGATATTTCCGCTCTTCAAGTGGGTGGATCAGTTGCCAACTGGTTATATAAAACCAAGTTATTGCAGTTATCAATCCAGTACAGGTATTTCCCTTTTAGGCATCTGAATTCTATGGGGTCTGTTGTTTCACTGCTGGGAACTCAAGCACCAAACGAGCAGGGCTTTTCTACAAGAGTACAGATTCGGGTCAGAAAAGGTCTCTTGATTCGCTATGCTCTGGATACTGGGAATTCTGTCCGATTAACAAGTCTCAGAGATACCCGTAGTGTTATCCAGCATAAGGCTCAACTGCATTTACGAAGCTCCAGACGAGCGGGTCAATTGGATTGGAGCTACAAGAATACGGGTCCAATAATTCCAAATGATGTTTGGGAAGAATCGATCCAATCCACCCAAATTACTAAAATCGCAATATCCTTAAATGAGAAGATTACCGCCCAATTGCGTTATCGATTGAATCTAAAAACAGCCTCGGATGCCAGATCCAGGTCACTTCTGATTCAGCAGCGAATTCTGTGGTCTGGAACTGACTGGAAGGGGGCCGTGGGGTTTGTCAGATACGCTATTCCTGAGTCTGACTTGCGGCTTAGCATTTATGAGTCCGGCCTGGTTGAGAGTTTTAACTTTTTTACTGCTTTTAAGAATGGGCAACGCTGGTTTCTGTACCTGAAGAATAGTTCACATAAGCTGGCTGAGCTTGAATTTCGTTTAGCCCAAACTCTTGTTTATGGATTATCTGATCCTGAAAAACAACTTGAGTTTAGTTTTCAGTTGTCCATTGTCTTGTAAATCTCCGCCGACTATTTTCAACGCTAAATATGATGGTGCTCTGGTAAGCCTGCTTTGTTGCATTGTGAGTTTTTATAAGATACTGGACATACCCTAGGTATGCTTATCTATGAGAAATATTCACATCTATAGCACTGGTCTTTGGGAGCAGCTACTATAAAGATAAAAGGACTTTTTGTAAGAAAATCACTGATGACCCGTTATCGACTTCTTCTGCTCATGGTTATTTTTCTGGTGGCAATATCTTCTTTGCAGGCCCGACGAACTGAACTGATCCTGCAAAAAGCCTCAGATGAAAGATATATACCGGCAATTCCAGTATATGTGATCAATCAATACCAGTTCATATCACTTCAGGATTTGCTCGACTCCTATAAAGTATCCGCATTCCTAAATCCAGCTGTACGCAAATCAGTGTTCCGTCTGAGCGGATTGAAATTCAAAGTGACTGCTTATAATCACTATGTCATGGTAGAGGATAAGACCTTCCAAATGCTGCACAGTGTTATCTTTTTTGATGGAGAAACCTATCTCCCCATGGATGATTTTGTGGATATTCTGAAGCAGGTAGGTCTGGTCTCCGGGGTCACCTTGCTCACGGGGTCAGATACACCAGACATTCAGACTCCCGAGGCAGAGGTTCAGCCGAAGTGGTCTCCCTTTGATATCGTCTCGACTAGTATTGAGGAGCGCCAGAATGGAACGGTTATTCGCATTCGAACGGCTAACCGCTATAATGCCAAATCAGTAAAAGCCTGGATCAACCGTGAGGAATGGCTGTATGTCACTTTACCTGGTGCTGTCGTAAATAAATCTGCCATTGATCGTACAGAGATTCCCCAGAACAGTACTGTGAGAACAATCACTGCTGATCAGTTGGATGGAACCTCCCAACTGACTTTCCGGTTACGGGGAACTGTTGAAGGAGTAGATGTGCTCCACCGTGAGTCACCACCGGAAATTTTGCTCACTATTCGACGTCCCTATGTCATTGATCAGACTCACTACCTGGACCAGGAACGTGCTAAGTGGAAACTGGACAAGATCGTATTGGACGCAGGTCATGGAGGGCATGATCCAGGGGCCCGTGGTAATGGACTAAAAGAGAAAAATATTACTCTGGATGTAGTGAAACGGCTGGGGAAGCTGATTGAAGCTCGTACAGATATCGAGGTTGTTTACACCAGAAAAACGGATGTCTTTGTTCCCCTTAAGGAACGGACCAAAATTGCCAATGAAGCCAGGGGTAAAGTTTTTCTAAGTATTCATGTAAATGCCAACAAAAATAAAAAAGCTTCTGGATTTGAAACATACCTGATAAGACCGGGAAAAACGGATGCTGCTTCTAAAAAAGTAGCAGAAGCAGAAAACAGAGTTATGCTACTCGAAAAAAATTCAGATAGTTATGTTGAGTTGACTAATGAACAACTGATCCTGGCTACCATGATGCAAAGTTCATTTATGCAGGAAAGCGAGACTCTGGCAGATTTGGTCCAGAGTGAATTTGACAAAAAACTGATTGGACAAAACCGCGGTGTGAAACAGGCTGGTTTTGTGGTTCTAATTGGTGCAACCATGCCCAATATTCTCATTGAGCTGGGCTTTATTTCAAATAAATACGATGCCAGACGTCTAAAGCAGGCAGCTTACCGGCAAAAAGCAGCCGAAGCTATCTTTAAGGCTTTGATGAAGTATAAAACCCGACATGAAAAGTTACTATCTCCATGAAAAATAAAAACGCTGAAAAAGCGATTGGTGTATTCGACTCAGGATTGGGAGGGATCTCAGTAGTAAGAGCGCTCATTGATTTGCTTCCCCGCGAACATTTAATTTATTTCGGGGATACTGCCCGTGTGCCTTATGGCTCAAAATCAAAAGAAACCGTTATCAGGTTTTCACATCAGATATCCTCATTTTTGCAGGAGAAACAGGTCAAAATGATCGTTGTAGCATGCAACACTGCTTCATCGGTGGCGCTTGAACAGTTACAGCAAAATTTTGATATCCCCATCGTTGGTGTGATCGACCCTGGCTCACGGGCTGCCGTTAAATATTCACCCAATAAGCAGATCGGGGTTATTGGTACTTCCTCAACGATTCGATCAGGTGCCTACCGATCAGCAATCCAGGATTTAGATCCGACAATGGAGATTACCGATCAGCCCTGTCCTTTGTTGGTTCCCCTGGTTGAGGAGGACTGGCCGCATGATGCGGTTGTAAGGCAAGTACTGCAAAGTTATCTAAAAACTTTTGAGCAGCATAAGCCAGATACTTTGATCCTGGGTTGTACCCATTATCCCTATCTGAAATCAGCTATCCAGGAGGTTATGGGACCTGATGTTCTGTTGGTAGATTCTGGTGAGGAGACGGCTGTTGAAGTACAACAGGTTCTTTCAGAATTGGGCCTCCTGAACATCGGAACCGGTGATCCGGGGAAACATAAATTCTTCGTATCGGATTTCCCTCAAAAATTTGAAGAAACTGCCTCGCGCTTTCTGGGGCGCTCC
>JAOZSM010000145.1 GCA_029939675.1 Fidelibacterota bacterium | reverse complement strand
TTAACACCCAGTTTGGCACACATGATGGCCATCTCGTTGGCCAGGCCAATATTGATGCTCCGAAAAGTGTTCTCCAGCAACTTGGTTAGTTCAGCTGCTTCAGGAGAAGAGACCGGGACCAGCTCATCCATGACGTGGGCGTAAACAGCCATGCCCAGTTTGAGACAGTTCTCAGTCACTCCACCAATGACCTTGGGTGTATTGGTTGTATGATAAACCGGGTTACCGGGATCTACCCGTTCAGGTGAAAACAGGAGGAAGATATCTGTACCAACCTTAAGTCCTGAAGATTCCAGCGCCGGCTGGATCAGTTCACGGGTTGTACCGGGATAGGTGGTACTCTCCAGAATGACAATCAAGCCCTTGTGGACATACTTCTCGATCTCACTATTCACATCCAGGATGTAAGTAATGTCAGGGTCCTTGGTCTTGCTCAGGGGTGTGGGAACTGCGATACAGACCGCATCAATATGTTTGAGGCTGGAAAAATCAGTGGTAGCAGTAAAGGTGCCATTATCCACCAGGGCTTTCAGCTCAGCATCATTTACATCCTGAATATAGTTCTCACCCCGGTTCAATTGACCAACCCGTTTGGCATCAACATCAATACCGATAGTTCTGATTCCGGCTTTCCCAAACTCTACAGCTAAAGGAAGTCCAACATAGCCCAGACCGATCACACCTACCGTAATATCTTTTTTCTCAATTCGCTTTAACAGATCCTGCATAATTATACCGCACAAACCTCTATAATAATCTTTTAATTTTTCGCTCGTAAATCCTTAAAATAGCAGAGCTTTAAAAAACGGAGCAATATAGACTGCAAGCCATCTGACCCAAAGTTAAATCACCTATAATAACCCGTTCCGACGGCGCAGGATCCACTCCATTACCAGCAGGGTGAGCAGCACAACAAACAACCCGGAAGACCGTACCCCTTTCAGGTGAATGGAAGATCTTTGGCTATAATTGGCTACTGGTATTTCAGGTAATTCATCTTCACCATAATGAATGATCTTAGCTCCACTGCGTCGGGCAAGTCGCGCCAAAAATACTTGATCAACACCTTCACTCTGATTTTCCCCACTGAATGCCATCAATTGAATCCTACTCGTATCCCGCCCCCAGAGTTCCCCAAATCGATAAGCTTCTGCGATAACAAGTGTTTCACCAGCCTGTTTTGTGATCAAACTGGTAGTATATTTGCCTGAATTGTTACGTGTCAAATCCAGAACGGTCTGGTTCCCGGCAACATCCTCCTGCCAAACGCGTAGCTCGGCAGTATTAATACTCCTATTGTCCAGATCCTTCACTGAAATATCTAATCCAACAAAGGCACCGGTAACTGCTGAGCTGACTGGCAAATTAAGGCTGACTGGCTTAAAATCAGCAATTCCATCCAGATAGATCAGCAAATATTCCCACATGGGTTTGAAGGATAATTTTGACTGAGGATGGAAGAACCACTTCCAGTAACCGGCGCCACTAAATATAGCCATAGGCGGGTTATCCCCAAGCACCAGGGAAGCCGTTTCATGTTCACCAATACCGGCTACCAGCAATTCAATCCCCGAGTGAAGCAGCTCGGTTGATCCACGATACACCGGAGGATATTTTAGCATATCTGCAGGTGAAAATCCAAGTCCCAAAAGGCCAAGATACAGCGGGTGATCCTTGGCAGAGCTACTCCAGCGGACAGTCAGCTCACCTGAATCATTATGGGGCATCTCTCTCAGGCTCAACAATTCCAACCAGCGGGAATCCATCAGGTGTGAACCATCCTGGAAGACAATCACAGGACAAGCAGATTTTAGTTCTGAACTAATTATTGCTTTGATTCGATCACTGAAAACCCGGCCACCAGGCTGATTAAGAATAATAAGATCCAGATCTGATGGAATTTCGGCAATTCTACTGGAAATTTTCTGCTCAGATGCTGTCCCGATTACCGAGTGAATCTGAAACAGACTATCCGGCAGGTGTAAAAGTAAAAGTTTATGTAGTTCATTGACCCGTTCAGTGAGCAGCAAAACTTGTTTGCGGGGTTTCTCCAGTTCAATTTCCAATTGCTTTTCTGAACGAAGATCTCCATTCTCTAAAGCAATGGTAACATTCAATTTATGCGAACCGTCACCCAGGGCGGGAATGCGAAGATTAACTTCAGAAAAAATATGTTCCAACCGATAGGATTTATCACCCAGAATCTGACCAACTGTATTTGTGATGGTCACATCTAAGGTCTCACCAACCAATCCATACTGTTGGATCTTGACCTGGAGGGCTGCTCCATCTTCCGGATTCACACCTGCTTCATAGACCAATTCCAGGATTTTCATTTGGGCATTTGAATGTGGCTTAAGCGGAAAAAGGGGATAGATGGGCAGGTTTCTGGACCAGGGCAGATCCAAAGGTGAACGTCCTCCATTGAGCTGGCCATCAGAAATAACCAAAGCAGCAGCATAAACCTCTGTTTGATCATCAGGGGCTCCCAATGAGGGTGTCCAGGAGAAAATACTCATATCTTCCGAAAAATTCTGTAAGCCAGATTCCAGAGTTTCCCCATCCATACTCCAGATATGGACGGCATATTTCTGGTTCAAATCATCAATTGTATTTTCAATGGAAACTTGAAGCTCCTGGCTGCTGCCCTGCCAGGCTTTTGCCATGCTGGAGGATTGATCAATAATAACAGCAATCTTTTGAGGAATTGAGCGGACCCGGTCCAGGGATAAATAAGGATCGAACATGAGCAATAGCAGGATTAATAGAGCTGTAATTCGCAAAAACAGCATGAGACCTAATTGCCCCCTGCCCAACTGTCCCTGGGCACTGTGACTGCGTCGATTGGTCAGGATAACAAACAGGATCATGACCAGCAACAAGCTTATAAACAGTAAGAACTCACCTTGAAAGTCAGCGTTGAGTGAATAACCAAATGGCAGGGTCATTTATCCGCCAAAGCTTAGTTTGAGATTGGGTATGGCAGCAATATCCAGAGAATCCTGCTTCTTGGTCAGCGCTTTCCAATAGCCCATGTAGGCAATCATCGCTGCATTATCCGTACAATAACGCAAATCGGGTTGAAAAACCTCAAGGCCGTGAGTGTGGGTCAATTCAGTCATACGTTGTCGTAATCTGGAATTTGCGGCCACCCCACCTGCCAAAACAATCCGCTCATGTCCTAAATCATGGGCTGCCTGGATGGTCCGACTGGACAATACGTCGACGACCGCCTCCTGAAAACTGGCAGCAATATCAGCCAAATGGTTTCTAATAAAGTCCGCCTCATGTTTTTGGATGTATTGAAGCACATTGGTTTTCAGCCCTGAAAATGAAAAATCATAGCTGTCAGGAAAAGTACTGCGCGGAAATCTATGGAAACCAGCGTTACCTGATCGACTAAGCTTGTCAATCAGGGGTCCCCCAGGATACCCAATACCCAACAATCTGGCTACCTTATCAAACGCCTCACCAGCAGCATCATCCCGGGTCTGCCCAATCAGTTTATATGACTGAGGACTTTCCACATGAATTATCTGAGTATGACCACCGGAAACCAGTAGGCAGAGAAAAGGAGTTGGTAGATCTTTCTGGCCAATAAAATTAGCAAATATATGTCCTTCAATGTGGTTGATCCCATAAAGGGGAACATCAAGTCCCAACGCCAGACCTTTGGCATAGCTTAAACCGACCAGAAGAGATCCTGCCAGCCCAGGTCCCTGGGTCACTGCGATACCATCGATCATGGAAAGGTCCATTTCGGCCTGTTCCAGCACTCCCTTAACAACCGGCCCCAATAACTTATTATGTTCGCGGGAAGCATATTCAGGCACGACCCCCCCAAAGCTGGTATGAACCAACTGAGTTGCCGTAATCTGGTGAATGATTTCGGGACCGCGAAAAAGGGCAGCCGCAGTCTCATCGCAGGAGGTTTCAATTCCCAGGATTATTGGTTCATGCATTTATTTTTGAACGATCTCTATTTTTTCTGGTATAAAGCGATTAATTCGTTGAACCCCCATGGGTAAAACCGCTTCTGGTGTATACATTTGTACATCTGGTGTCCAATTGGCTCCAAAGTCAAAACTTACTGTAAAATCTTCCGGTCTTAATTCTAACAGACGATCCAGCCCACCCTCTGCCTGCAAGCCAATAGTTTGGGGAATCACCGATATGTCAACACCCGGTGGAACATTTTCAAGTCTGATAACAATGTCCTGAAATTCAACAGAACCAATACTCTGGATATCGGCACTTACAGTAACCGTCCCGGTATCCAGACTGAATAATTGTTGCGGCTCGAGGGAGATGGGCAGTGAAATCAGGATATCAGTATTCACATCAGCAAGAGTCAATCGGGGAACCGTAATACTGGTCATCTCAGCCAGCATCGACCGGGGTCCATGAACCATGATCTTGTTGGGTGTGACATTGACATCACCAACCAGCATATACCCCAACGATGTAGTAATATCGGTCTGGAGTTTCACATTCAGCTCTTTGTGAGCCATATGTTCGACACTGACCCAGACCGATTCTGGTTCTACGATATGGATCAGATCAAGGCTGTAATCCCGGGGGATGATAAATTTATCGGGATGCTCACTATAATATTCGTTTAAATAATAGATTTGGGTGTTTTTGGTTTTTGTCAGATCAAGCACCAAGCCTGTCTCGGACAGGGGCATGGTCATATTCGCCCAAAGCAGTGTATGACCTTTTCCCCGAAACCTGGCGGTGATTAACTCTGGAATTTCATTATTAAAGGCTTTTTCATCGGACAACCCTTCCACGCGCAGAGGTATTTCTATGTCAAAGAAATACTCAATGTCGGTAACTACAAAAAACCATAAAAGGATAGCTAGAAACAGCGATCCTAGTTTGATCTGCAGGTCTTGCGTAAAAAAGTTTTTTAACATCGTTTAATCTAATTAGGAATTATACCAGTTGTACTTCATACTTGTGTTATAAGTTCAAAATATTTTTTCGTTATAGAAGCTTCAAATTAGAAGCATAGCGATAGCTATGGTGATAATTTTAAGTGCGCTAGAACGGGAAAAGATGCAGAAATTTAGCGCAAGTTTGAGGTGCAATTGGTATTAGTTACTTATAGTTAAAAAAACGATGCACCAGATAAATCCTGGTGCATCGCTGTATTGTTCATTAGGAACGCAGAACGATCCCGAGATTCAGATTTAAGAGGAGACTATGCTTTGTCTCCCTCTTCTGTTTCAGGAACTTCAGGAACCTCAGCAGGTTCGGTAGGTTCGGCGGCTTCCACAACTTCAGCAGCTTCGGCAACTTCAGGGGTTTCTTTAACTTCTTCAACCTCTTCAGCTTTCTTGGCTGGTTTCTTTTTGGGAGCAGCTTTCTTCTTTACAGCCTTTTTCTCAGGCTGCTCTTCTGGCTTGGTTTTTTCAACTTTGCCAGACTCTTCTGCCTCACGGATCTTGCTCAGAATCGATTCTGGAATTTGAAGTTTATCACTGACATCCCCCTGTTGTCCGCGCATAAACTCATCAATCTCGTTCCGTTCTTTATCCTTGATGGCGGCTTCGTGGCTGACAACAACTTTTTTCTCAGTTGCATCAACTTCGATAACCTTGACTTCAACTTCAGCATCAACTTCGAATTGGTCAAGAATTACCTTACGCTCGTTCTTACGGAAACTGCCGAGCAGGATAATTCCCTCTACATCAGTGTCAGCAAATCCAAGGATAACACCCTTTTCAAGCAGCTTGATAACAGTCCCTTTTTGCACCGAATTGATCGCAAAACGATCTTTCAGCTCTGGCCATGGATTTTCCTGGGCCTGTTTGATACCGAGGGAGATCTTACGTTCACTCAGTGAAATATCCAGGATCTTAACATCAATCTTATCACCCCGGTTTACAATTTCCTTGGGATGACGGACCTTACTGGTCCAGGACAGATCAGAAATATGAACCAAACCGTCGATACCTTCTTCAAGTTCGACAAAGGCGCCAAACTGAGCCAGATTACGAACAGTTCCTTCGTGGACGGATCCAACCAGGTATTTCTCTTCGATAGTGGTCCATGGATCAGGCTGCAGTTGTTTAACGCCAAGAGATATCTTGTGATTTTCAGCATCAACTGAAAGTACAATTGCATTAATCTCATCACCCACAGTAAAGACATCTGATGGATGTTTGATGTGCTGAGTCCAGGAAATCTCAGAGATATGGACCAAGCCTTCCACTCCAGCTGTAAGCTCAACAAAGGCTCCGTAATTAGCCAGACTGACGACTTTACCAGTAACTGCTGTTCCTTCAGGATATTTCTCAGAAACACTTTCCCATGGATGAGGTTTCAACTGTTTGAGGCCCAGCGATACACGCTGTTTTTCAGTATCATAATCAATAACCTTGATCATGATATCCTCGTCCAGATTGACAACTTCTGACGGATGATTTACCCGACCCCATGAAAGGTCTGTAATATGGAGCAGTCCATCGATTCCACCTAAGTCAACAAAAACACCAAAGTCTGTGATATTCTTCACGCGACCTTCCAGAATTTGTCCAACCTCGATTTCTTCCAGTAATTTACTACGCTGCTCTTTAAGACTCTCCTCCAGAAGTTCCTTCCGGGAGACTACAATATTTTTACGAAATTCATTGACCTTAACGATCTTGAATTCAAATGATTTACCTACATAAGCATCGAAGTCTCTGATGGGACGTACATCCAGTTGAGATCCTGGAAGAAATGCATCAACGCCCAGAATATTAACCACCATACCACCTTTGATCCGGCGGGAGATAGTTCCTTCAACAGTTTCACCATCAGCATATTTCTGCTTGACATTTTCCCAAACCCGCATGAATACGGCTTTGCGCTTGGATAAAACAGCCTGACCAGCCTTGTCTTCGATACGCTCAAGGAAAAGCTCAATAGTATCACCAACGTTTGGTAGATCATCATCAAATTCATGACGGGCCACAAGACCCTCTGATTTAAAACCAAAGTCAACCATCACTTCACGATCACCGATTGAGATGATCCGACCCTGAACCAGAGATTGCTGATCAAGGTCAATTACAGCATGATCCAATAGCTCTTGATAGGCAATAGACTCTTTGCTGGTAATTTCCTGCTCCTCTGGAAGATCAGCCTTTTTCAAGGTTTTGATACCGGCAAAAAGATCGTTCATCAAGGCTCTTTTACCTTGAGTGACGTCTTGGACTTCAGCAACCGGTTTTTCATCTTCAGGTTCTGGATCTTCCTCAGAAGCCTTTTCTTCAACCACAGGCTCTTCGGTTGGAACAGTTTCAGCTACAGGCTCTTCTACAACAACTTCTGCAACCTTTTCTTCCTCAACAGGGGCAGTTACTGCTTCAGCAACTTCTGCTGTTGCTTCTTCTTTTACTGCTTCAACTACAGTTTC
>JAOZSM010000021.1:7581-24428 GCA_029939675.1 Fidelibacterota bacterium | reverse complement strand
TAAGACACTTGTTCTTGAGGATCTCTGCTAACCATTGATATTCAGCCTTAAAATGGAAGTCATCAAGGGCCGATAATACTGCCAGAAAAATGCCCGGCGATCCAAAACATTCCGCGGATTATAGAAAAAGGTCTGCAACCAATGCACCCCTCCAAAATAAGCACTCATCGGTATTGTACGATTATCCGAAAAATCTCCCGCAAAATAATAGAACTGATAGTCCTCCCCCTCATGCGCCAGAATAGCAGGAAAGACCGCTGATAACCCATGTGCTGCCAACAAAGCTTCTCCAGCTGAATTGACTGGCAAATGGAAAGTAGCCGCCAGTAAATTTTCCTCACCAGACGCAAAAACAATGTCAAACCAGGAAATATAATTCACTTTTTCCGGCAAATTAAACCGCTCTGCAAAACTGGCCCGGGTTTCGATCCAGGGTACTTTCTGCTGCAGATGACTGCCGCTTTCCAGAACAATAATATCGTCAGAGGCATTCACTAAAATCATTCCTGATCTTTTATAAGGCCAGGCTTTCCCTGATTTCTGACGCTGTAGATCAAAGATCCAGGCTGGAATCCCGGACCCCTTCAATGAATCCAGAGAATCAAAATAGCGTCCACTCCACCCAGACCATTTAAGCTTGAATTCATCGAGAAATCGTTTTCGGGCGTTGGGAGGGGTGGACTCTCCCAAAATATTAAATTCCGTGATAACTAACTTGCCCCGAGCCTTCAGGGCACTTAATAAATCCAGATCCTTTTTATAAAGCCCTCCGTAAAGCAGCGGATTGGGATAATTTTTCTGACTATAATAGTCATTGGCATAAACTCCGTAGGTATCTAAAAAATAAGCAGCATCCAGCGTATCAGCCAGGCTGTCGATTGCACTGGTTGACAAATCATGAATATCCCGAGTGAAAAAAGCATGCTCCACCCCCGGGAAAAAACCATAATAGTCAAATTTTTGCGCATATCGTTCACCGTTCGGCTTGTGAAAATTCTCATTATTTAAAATCCAGAATAGCGATGACCGATTCTGGGCATTCAGATTAGAGACCGTTTTGTTCAGAATAAAAAGATTGATCTCCGTACCAGGATTAATAGCCCAGACCATGAGCATACCGGAAGGAATAACAAGTATAATGATCAAAAAATAGCGCAGCAGCCTAACTTCAAGGGGTTGCCTGATATAATCTATGATCTTACGGGACTTCATCGGGTTACCCGGTATTTAAAACCGACGGGAGTAGGATAAGAAAAAACCGGTATCTCCACGATAGGCGTTTTCACGAACTTCAATATTGGCCAGGCTAAATCCGGATTTTAAAAGATTTACCTCATCCAATTTCCTTTGAAATTGAACAGCCAGTCTCCAAGAACCCAGATAAGCAAGTTCCGCCACTCCAGGATTTAGATCAGGTGATTCACCCTGACTAAGATTTACTTCAAGATATGTTTCGGCATCTTTGAGATAGCGCCGACTGACCAGATTCCAGGCAAATGTTGAAGCACTTGCGCCAGGTACCAGGAAACTGCGCAGATTAAACCAGTAATTTCCTATGTATTTCCCTAATGATCCAGTGTACATGATAATGTCTTCATACTCAAGATGAAGAAAACGTGATCCCAGAGAAATCTCATAATCCCGGGGGAGGTTCTGAAAGAGCTCAGCACCAAATCTGGCAACAGGAAACAATTCGGTCCCTGAATATCCCAGACCGATATAGGCGTAGGTCCCTTTCCTGATATTCGGATAGGACTCCAGCTCAAACTGCATCCCAACCTGCTGAAACCGTCTGGCTAAACTATAGCGAGCGATAATGGGACCAAAATCAAAGGTTTGTGCTCCCTCAATGGTCATCAAATGCCAGGGATCCATGCTGACTGCTCCCACCAGAGCCTGCCACTGAGTTCTTGTATCAGCCAATCGATTATAATTATAGGCAACCGTAATTTTCCGCAAGCTCTCTGCCTTGGAAAAGCTATCCAGCATTGATCGTCCCTGAACGTGGCCAGGATCCAGCCGCATAAGATTTTGCAAAGCAATTTGAGCGGCTTGGGGCTCAGACAATGATCGCAAACAAATTGCTTTCTTGTAATAGAGATCACTATTCAACGGATTCTCTTCCAGGCCGACCCGAATTACCTCCAGAGCCTCTGAGAATTGCTTATTCCAACTATAAACATCAACCAGGGCGCTCCGAGCATCATCAAAATATTTTTGCTCATGAACAACCATCTTCAGCAGAGCAATCGACTGATCATATTGACCTGTCCATGCATATAAGCGTCCCAGAAAGATGCGGTTATCATAATTTTCCGGCTCCTGAGTCAGGATGCTTTCACAGAGATCAATGGCAGACTGAAAATCTTTTAATTCAAAGGCCGCTTTTTTAGCAGCCGTAAATAAAGAGTCCACATTAATGCTTTCTGTGCTGGGATTCTCCATGATATTTTCCAGTGTCTGAGTAGAATCCTGAACCAGACTATCCACCTTAACATCCTGAGAAAGACCAAAAACAGGCATCCATAGCACTAGGGAAATAAACAAAAATTCTTTTACCAAATTACGGCTGAACATTATTACATAACCCTCATTTTTTATTCGACGGGGCGGAAGAGAAGCCTTTACGCTCCATTTTTCCCCAGCCTTCAACTTTACGAAGGGCCGAGATAAATCCATGTATCCGCCAGTAAATAGTTAGCTGCCGATACCCGAAATTTTCTATCACTGCCAGCACAAAAAGCTGCATTAGATCTGTAAATTTAGGATATCTACGGAAAGTTAATTCTTCCAAAGCCACTGAAAAAATTGACAAGGCGACTCCAAACATAAAAGCAACCATGAAAAATGCGACCATAAAGGACAGGGACACTGTACCCCAGAGTATGGCGATCAGCATGGTGAAATATCCAGGCAATTCAATAGCCGGGCCCAGCATTTCCAACAAATAAAAATAGGGATAAGCCAACATGCCAATTCGTCCATAGCGGGGGTTTAAAAACATGATTCGGTGACGGGTGAGGACTTCAAATAACCCTCGCTGCCAACGATCTCTTTGCCGGCCAAGAATCTTGGCACTTTCAGGGCATTCAGTCCAGGCCACCGGATCAGGTACAAAAGATATCTTATAGGGAATTTTATTTTCAAGGAAATGACGGTGAAGCTTCACGACCAGCTCCATATCCTCACCGACAGTATCTGTGGCATAGCCCCCGACTGAAACAACAGCAGATCTTTTAAACACGCCGAAGGCCCCTGAAATAATCAGAGTTGCACCCAGCGCATGCCAGCCCATACGACCAGATAAAAAGGCTCTTAGATATTCGAGTACCTGGTACTTAGCCAGCAGATTGCGTGGCAGACGCACCTGCTCAACAGACCCGGAATGAATCGTGCAATCATTGACGATCCGAATAATGCCACCGGCTGCCAGTGTACTGGCATCTTCCAGAAAGGGACGTACAATGCGAATCAAGGCATCCCGTTCCAGTAGAGTATCAGCATCCATGGCACAGAAGAGAGGGGTTCGGCAGTAATTAATACCCCCATTCAAGGCATCTGCTTTCCCGCCGTTTTCCTTATCGATCATCCAGAGTCTTGGTTGATATTTAGAACGATAGACTCCCCTGACTTTAGCTGATTTAAGCGTTGCAGAGGGTGCCCGTTCTGCCGGTTCCATGTTGTAGGCATCCATCATGACCGCCAGCGTGTCATCCTTTGAGCCATCATTGATGATAATGACCTCATACTCGGGATAATTAAGTGACAAGAGCGCTTTGGTGGATTCAACACAAGTGGCTTCCTCGTTATAGGCCGGCGCCAATAAAGTTACCGGGGGGACTCCAGCCTTTGTGATCAGGGCATTAAGATCGACTGCCTTCATCCTGCGAGCATATTTTCTAAGAGCAAAAAACGCAAAAAGGGTCGTAATCAGGTAGAAAAAGTTCAGTGCTAGAAAATAAAAGAGCACGAGATAATTAAAGCTTTCAAGAGTAAGCTGAATAATTCGAATAAGAATGGTCATGCGGCACGCTCTTCTGCCAGGACCTGGCGGGCAAGCGAAGCATTGGGTACATCTAACAGCGCTACTTCCCGCAAAATATCTTCCCTCTGGAGCAGCAACAATGTCCTCGCGGCCTGTAATGCCACCCAACTGGAATCATCGATGATCATATTTCTAATCAACTCACCATCTGCTGCAATTCCCAGTTGTCCAAGACAGGATAAGGCATGCAATCGAACAATGTAATGCTCCGAATTTAAATGTTTCTGGACAATGGATCGATGGGAGTCAATACCCACCTTGCCCAGCAGGCGCAGCAAGGCGGCCTGTAGTTCAGGATCACGAGCCGTCTCAAGTAGTTTTGCAGAAAGATCAGCACATTCAAGATCGCCTAAAATATTGAGTGCTTCGGCACAGGCGATCCTCACACGGCTATTATGTACCGGATCAGACAAAGCACTGCGTAAATCAGCAGCTGCCCCGGGTCCCATCCCGGCCAGCATGGAGGATAAGAAATTCATACTCCACTGATCAAAAAGATTTAAAACAGGCAGAATAATGCGGCAATGTTCTGGATATTCCGGTCTGGCCAGGGCCCAGGCTGCCGTCATTGAAACAATGGGTGCCTTGTCTTGCAGGGCCTCTTTGATCACTTCGATATATTCCGGAAAACCAAAGGTCCCCAAAATATTTACATGGCGCGCCCGAAGTTCCGGGTATCCTCCTTGAATACCTCTAACTATCAATGGTAAATATGGGGTGGCCAGGGTTTTTATGCGCTCAAGCTCAACCCCCTGAAGCCGTTGAGTATATTTGAATAAATAGTTCAGAAAAGCCTGTCTTTGATACCGACGTATTTTCACAGAAAGCTGGCTATCTGCTTCCTCTGAAAAAATAATCTTCATAAGATCTTTATCCCAACTCATTTCCAATTTGTGCAGGCGGTGGGCTTTTATAGTATTTTTCGTTCGAAGAATGACGACAGTTGCTGAGAGAATGACCGTAATGATAAATATGATCAATATCGTGATAGCAATGACTTGCAGGGCGATATCATCATAAGGCAGTTTTTGGTAATAGCCCTGTAAAAGTTCCCAAAAATGATCTGCCCAACTCAGGATCTGCTTGAACTGATCAACTATTCTATCCGATATCAAGCAGTTCTTCCAGTCCGGTTATTAACAGATCAGGATCAAAAGGTTTATAGAGAACTCCCCGGGCACCGGAGGCTATAAATTCAGCTTCCAAGGCAGGATCTTGACGAGCAGTGAGCACCACAACATCTGTCTGATGTAGTGTTGATTCCATTTTCTTTAATAGGTCTAATCCGCTGGTTTCCGGTAAAAGATAATCCAAGAGCAGAATATCAGGTGATTCCTGATACAAGGCTGCTATTCCGGCACGAGCTGATGCTGCTTCCCGCACAGAATAATGACCTGTGCTTTCCAGAATAACTTTAACAATGACCCGTATATCTTCGTCATCATCAATAATGAGTAAATCTTTCATTTCAGGAGACGCCGAACCCTGGCTAGTAATTCAGTTGGACTAAACGGTTTGAGAATATAATCATTGGCGCCCAATCCCAGACCTCTTGAAATATCACTCTCCCGACCCATTGAGGTTAGAATAATGATTGGCGTCATCTGGTTAAATTTCGTTTGCCGGACGCGCTGGACCAGTTCAAATCCATCCATTCCAGGCATTTTTACATCCGTGATGACCAGATCGAAAGTCTCATTTGAAGCGGCCTGATAAGCCTCATCTCCCTGCGGAAAATGGGTGATCCTGAAGCCGGATCGGTTCAATCGATGAATAATGAATTCTGCTGTAAGCTCATCATCTTCAGCCAGTAGAATGGATTTCTGCTTGGCTTCAATTTTATCACGGGCAGTCAGTATGCATTTGCGACCGGCTTCCTTGGCGGAATACAATAGCTTATCAGCGGCGCCAAAAGATTCATCAAAAGAGGAGAAGGCCTCCACATCCACCAGACCAGCAGAAAAAGAAACTGATAATAATTGCTTACCGGAATCAACCTCACAGGGATGTGCCTGAAGATAATCCTGGGCCAGATCCAAGGTCCTCTTAGCCGCTGCACTGTCCATTTGAGGAAATAAAATTGTAAATTCTTCGCCACCCCATCGACTAAAAACATCATGTTCTCCCAGGATTTTTGCAATTGCCCTGGTAACATATTTCAAGACAGCATCTCCGGTAAGATGTCCATATTGATCATTTACGGATTTAAATTTATCAAGGTCAATAATGGCCAGGCAGGCCGGAGTCTTCTGGTTTCGGGATTCGGTCAGGGCTTCTTCATAAAACTCGCGAAAGGCAGCCCGATTTATCAGTCCGGTCAAGCCATCCTTCTGCATATCTTTGTGTCGCTTTTGGTCCACTTGGATGGTAGCCGCGACCTTAGTGGTTAATAATCCTGGATCTATGGGCTTCTCAAAATAATTTTCTGCACCCAAAGCATAACATTCTGCTTTAATCTGGGGACTACTCTTGGCCGATAGAACGATCACAGGAATTGAAGAAGTAGCGACATCCTCCTTCAGCTCAATTAAAAAATTACGACCATCTGTATCAGGAAGAACCAGGTCAAGCAGAATGAGAGAGACCTGAACATCTTTCAGCATGGTACGGGCCTGTCCTGCGGTATCAGCTTTGAGAACATGATATCCCTGTCGCTCTAAAATTGCTCCGACAATGAGACGAACCTCTTCGCTATCATCAATAACCAGAATGGTATAACCCGTTTTTGTTTGAGGCAGGGCCAGGGACCTTAGATACTTGATCAATTCAGTAAGCTCAAATTCCAATTTATCAGCAGAAGCTTCCTCAACTGCTTCAGCAAGCCGACTAATTTCCGGAAATCCGTATGTACCACCTGAACCACGCAAGGTATGAGCAATCCGCCTGGCTGAGGCGGCTGCTTCCACAATACCTTCACTGAGAGAATTCCCGGCAATTTGAAGTGCCTCTATTCGAGACCCTAATTTTCTTAAATATTCTTTTTGATAGGGTTTCACGAGGTGTTAGTGGTTGAGTGCTTCCTTTACGGCATGCTTGATCTCAACCTTGAATTCAGGTCCTTTCGTTATGAGTGATACATTGGTTGTTTTATAGAACAGGGTTTCCGTGGAAGTTAAGGTCTCTTTTGCCACTGCAATAACAGGTACTGCCTTAAGCTCCATATCCGACCGCAGCATCTTGAGAAATTCTTGACCGTTAAAGCCAGGGAGAGTCAAGTCAACAAGAATAAGATTTGGAATCATGGTTGCGACAATTTCCAGTGCGACAGATTCATTCTTGGCCGAATAAAATTCGAGAGCTTCCTGCTCTTGGATCTCATTTAAAATATTTTGGAAGTCGTGAGTTTCCTCAACCAGGATCACTCGGCGGTTCCGCTGTCGCATGCTGCGCTTGACGGCCCACAATAGCTGTTGGTGATGAATTGGTTTTTGGACATAGTCAACTATTCCCGGTAACTGTCCCCGCTTATCCCGGGCAATAATACTTACAATTATAACCGGAATATCTTTCATCTCTTTATCTGCTTGAAGAATCTTTAGAAATTTTTCACCACTTATCTTGGGCATTTTAAGATCCAGGGTAATGAGGTCAGGACGGTTCTTATGGATACTGGCAAAACCTGCTTCCGCTGATTGAGCAATCTCCAAATCACAGCCAGTATCAGCCAGATACAGACTTAGCAAAGTCCGGGAATCATCATCATCATCGACAATTAGAATTCGGCGCCCCTGATAATCGCCTTGTGGAAATTCCTGACTGCGTTTACTCTTTCTTATCCCTTTGGCGCTTCTCATAACAGAAAGGACACCGGCCTTATTAACAACCTGTTCAATAGAACGAATAATAAATGTGGAACCCTGATCTGCAATACTCTCTACTGTCAGTTGGCAACCCATCAGAAGACACAATCGTCGGCTGATGGAAAGTCCCAGTCCAGTTCCACCGTATTTACGCTGAGTGCTGGAATCAACCTGAGCAAATTCATCAAAGATCGTTTTCAGCCGATCTTCAGGAATACCGATACCTGTATCTGAAACTCGAATCTCCGAAACCCTGTGATTCTGCTTATTCTGGATCAGTTCGATGGTAACAGATCCCTTTTCCGTAAATTTGATGGCATTGCTAATGAGATTAAGCAAAATTTGCTTTAATTTCCCGGGGTCGATAGGATTAGGTTGAAGATCGTCTGGAATGATCGCCTTCAGCTCAATTGCTTTTCTGCGAGTTTGATCTTCCATCAAACCCAAAATTTCCTTGACCTGATCACCGATATTTATTTCAACGATCTCAAGATCCATTTTACCTGCTTCGATCTTAGATAGATCCAGAATATCATTAATAAGATCGAGGAGATGTTTTCCATTGCTGAGAATACGTTCTAAATAAATATTCTCATTTTCATTCAGCTTTTGAGCAGAAAGCTGCATCAGGATATTCGAAAAACCGATGACCGAGTTTAAAGGTGTTCTCAGCTCATGGCTCATATTAGCTAAAAATTCGCTTTTGGTCTGATTTGCCTGCTCAGCAACTGCCTTGGCCAGCTTCAGGGCTTCTTCAGCTTTTTTCCAGCTGGTAATATCCAGAATAATCCCCAGAAATCCAGTAATGGTCCCCGTGGTATCATAGAGGGCTGTCACTGCTGAACTAACAGTCAGAAAGCTACCATCCTTCCGGACATAAGTCCATTCAAGTTCACTTTGGCCACCTAATTTTGCCAAAGTAAAAAACACATCTGTTCCTTGAACGGGACGCTTTAAGCTCGCACTCAGCATTTTTGCTCGTTCTGCAATTTCAGATTCTAGATGAAAGATCTGAGTGGATTGTCCCATGACTTCTTCGGCCGTATATCCTAAAATTCGTTCTGCTCCAGGATTAAAAATTGTAATTTTGCCGTCGAGGTCTGTAGCAATAATCGCAACCTGAATGGCTGATTCAAACACGTTCTTCAGGCGTAGGTGGGCATTTGCAAGATCCATCTCCGCTTTTTTGCGGGCGGAGATATCCATAACCGTACCTGAATAATAATGCTGGGATCCCGTAATAATTTCACTGATACCCATTTCAATATGGATCACCTGCCCGGACTTCGTTTGAGCTTCAACTTCCCGGGTAGTCCCAATGAACTGAGGTAGTTGAGTTTTCAGGTATTCCTTTAGCGAACGATCGTTATCTGCATAATCCGAATCATACATCAGTAACCGAATACTTGTTCCGATTACTTCCTCAGCGGCATACCCAAAAATATTTTCAGCAGCAGAATTGAAAGATCGGATCAGGCCTGCAGTATCAATCAGAATAACTCCCACAACAGAAGAACTGATAACCGCTTTGTAGCGTTCTTCACTTTGTTGAAGCTCCTGATTTGCCTGTTCTCCCTCCAGTACACGACTGACCCATTGCCCCATTAAACGGATATAGTCCCTGTCTTCCTCAGTAAAAGCAGCCTTTCTTGCCTTGACATTTGAGAAGGTCAGTGTTCCATATACTTTACCTTTCACCAATATCGGCACACCGATATAGGCTTCCAGATGAAAGACATTCCAACAGGGATGATGAGCATATTCTGAATTGGACATTTCATCAATTGCGACAACATCCATTTTCTCGATGGTGATACTGCAATAGGTATCATGAAAATCAAAAACCTGCTCTTTTTTAAGATCCACTGATTCTGAAAAAAAGTGACGAATCTGATAAACATCACCATCAATACTACTGATAATTCCTATATCCAATTCCAGGACTTTTACCGTTGTCTGCAGGGCATACTCAAGCTGTTCACTGACCGGCAAGTTGGTATTGGTGGAAAATTCATAGAGTAGTTGAAAGCGTTTCTTTTGAATCTGCAGGCTCCGATTGAGATCTCGAAGGGCATCTTCATACAGCATACGATCAGAGACATCACGGCTCATTGATAAAATACGCTTCTGATTTTCAAGATTGCCGAAGTTATAGGTCTGAGCCAAGGACTCAAGCCAGATGTAGTGGCCATCACGATGCCTGAACTTATAGACGGAAGTCACCGGTTCATTCTTTGTAAGAATAGTCCGATGTTCCAGCTCGACCAAAGCCTGTTGATCCGGATGAATAAAATCATAGATCAAATGGCCCTCCAATTCGCTTGATTCATAACCCACAATGCGTTTAGCACCAGGAGTTACATAAAGGAAGCGACCTTCCAGATCATATTCAGCCAGCATATCACTGGCTTTTTCAGCCAACATTCGGTAGCGTCTTTCACTGGTTTTGATACGCATGAGATGGGCTTCGCGGGACGTGGCCACGCGGGGAGCCCATAACAGAAGTCCAATCAACAGCAACAAGGGTCCACCAACTTGTCCGCCACCGAATTTTACTATATTTTGAAAAAAGGATGTTGATAATAAGGGATAAAGTCCATTCGCCAGCTCAAGCACACTGCCCAGCCACATCAGGCCAAAGGACACTACAATAACATACCAGCCCCGCTGAGCCCTGAAGTTATTACGCTCTCCCAGAACTGTGACAAAGACAAAAAGAAGTCCCAGAATCAGAGCAAGAAGCGAGTCTGCAATTAATCCCGACATGCCTATTAATGCTCCATTCCTTAGGTCAAGTATGAGGCGATAACAGCTTTAAAATCATTAATGTCAATGATGGGTTTTGTATAGTACTGATTAAACCCCTCATTCAAGTATTTCTCGCGATCTCCACTCATGGCATGAGCTGTCAGGGCGATGGCCACAATATCCTTTAGCGTCTCATCCTGACGGATATGATGCAGCACCTCTACCCCATCCATACCAGGCAGCGAGATATCAAGCAGGATAAGCTCAACACCTGAGCCCGGAAGTTCAGCCAGAGCAGCCGGACCATTATCGTAGGCCAAAATATTATATTCACTTCCGAGAATAGCTTTAACCAGAAGCATGTTGTCCGCATTGTCTTCTACAACAGCGATAGTTTTCATGATAATGTCTTCTGCTGAATGAGAAATGCTTGAAATTCATCGACTGTCTTAATCAGTTTTTGATTGATTGATGACATTTTAGGATAGTCAGCCTGCATGGCGGCAGCTTCCAACTCTACAGCGAGATCGGAAACTGCAAATCCACCCAGATTTCCGGCACTCGAAATCAGTGAATGCGCTGTGCGTTCCACAGAATCCGCCTCTTTGTTCAGAATACCCTGATTGATCAAAGCAGCTCTTTCAGGCATTTTGTCCAGGAACATGTCAATCAATTGAACTTTAAGTTCGTGGCCCCCAAAGGATGCCATTCTCTCAATAAGAGCTGAATCTATGGCTTTTTTGTACATTCAGCTACACCCTCCCTTTCAGTATTATTTGAAACGCTTCTAAATGCTTAAACTAATAGCGTGATGTTCTCAATGGTTACCAGGGAAAAGGGAATCCTTGTTCCTCAGTTTCTAAAATTTTTAGTCCTCCCAAACCACCGGCAATAAAAAGATATCTGCCCTTCACCTTCACTGCATTTACTGATTGTAAGTCGCCAAAACGGAAATTACCGATCATTTGCAGATCATCAACATCGCAATTATTTGAGGATAATCTGTCCTGGGACCATGCCACATAAACGCCGGCCTCCCCGTCTGAGATATAAAGAGATTTACCACTGGTCGTAACAGCATTTGTCACGGTTACCGCAGGATCAAGATCTTCGACGACCGGTGGATCAATGGTTTCAATTACCGACCCATCATCCAAACAGATGATCTGAGTACCACCATCGCCCAAAGCGACAACGGCTTTACGACGAAATACTTCGATTGTAGACTTTGAGAATGGAATATTAGCACCTGAAAAAGTAAAATCATTCAGCAGCTCAGCACTGTCATAGTCAAAGATCACAACTCTTGCAGGAGTTCCGGCAACCACCACGACCTCATCACCATCTGTGTCTATGCCCCTGGCATCTTCAACTGGGTAGGAAAATTCCACTTCATCGTTGGAAAGTTTTATAACAGTAACATGTCCACCGTCAGCACCAGAAGTCACAAAAAGATGGTTCCCACTGACCTCCACATCAGTGGCGGCCCAACTGGGAACATCAAAAGTCTCTGTTTCATCAGTCAACTGATCATGGCGGAGTCTAACCTTCTCCACCACAGCCGGAGAATCAAAACCACTACGGCTGGTGGCCATGGCCAGATAGAGATAATTACTTTTATAGGTCAGGCCATTAACATCCGAGTCTGTAAATATCATGGACGAAATCAACTCAGGATCTTCTTCATCCCTGACATTAAATATATCTACCGCTCCCAGATAGGGTTCCCCGATCATACTGTAGGAAACATAAGCTTTGTTGGACTTGATGTAAATATCAGTTGCCTGAAGGGGTTCTCCATTTACCGTTGGTGGATCAACTTCCGCCAACAATGTCAGTGATACTGGGTTTATCGCCGGTTTAGCTAAATTACCGTCTTGAAGTGACGTATCCAGGGCAACAGGTTCATCTACTATAGTCAGTCTGGAAGAAAGCGTTGAAGGATCATTTTCCACTACTATTCTGTTTACTTCTGGCGGCTCGGTACAAGCTGAAAACAGGATCAACAGAATTACGCTTGCAAAAATATTCTTTTTGATCTGGGTTTTCGTTATCATAAAATTTTGTCCAATCATTTCTCGGTAATAACTCCATTTACTAAAACAGGCTAAGTTAAGGTAAATGACAGGGTATCAAAAGAGCGGAGTTTTGGATCCTGCGATATCTCACATCGCTGAAAGTAGCATCCTATACTACTGAAAAAGCTCTCATACCATTTTTAGTTGGAAGTGAATATGGTATTATATATCCGAAGAAGCCTTACTGCCCTGTGATATCTGGTAGATAGCAATAAGCATCAAAAGAGCTCCTGAAATTTGACTTATTGTTAGTGCATGATCAAAGAATACCCAATCAATGGTGACCGCTGAAATTGGCCAGAACATTTCCAGGATAGTTGCCTGACTGGCCTCTACCTTCTTTAATCCAAAATAATAAATAGAAAGCGCTACCGTTCCAGAGGAAAATACAATGGCAATCAGATAAAATAACTGGTCTGAGTTCAAATGAGGAATTGAATCAAATGCTGTAAAGAAAAGTAAATACACGCCGCTGAGTAGAGCCGTCAACCCCAGACGTAGAGGCGTGACAATGCGTGAATCCAATTTTCGTAAACTGTATTTTCCCATAACCGTGGAAGACCCCCAGGCAAAGGCCGCCCCCACCGCCAATAAACCCGCATATACATTCTTACCACCATCCTGCCACTGGGGTACGATATCTGGAAAAGCCACAAAATAGCTTCCCGACAAAGCCATGGAAGCCCAGAAATAAAACTGTTTGCCAAACTTTTCCTTTAAAATAATCCGGGCTAGAAAAATAGCAAAAATCGGCTGCAACTTTTGGAGTAAAACAACTACTGAAAAATGAATGTAATTAATATAGCTTAAAGCACTTGTATAAGCCAGAGTCCCCAATAATCCGCCAAAAACTGCAACCCAAAATATTGAAATCCAGGTCTTGCGATCCAATCGTTTGATTCGAGACCAGAACTTGATTAACCAGGGTAAGGTGAGCAAAAGTCCAAAAGCATGCTCTGTAAAAACAATAAACATACTGGGTAAACTGTAAAGAGATTGACGCAGAAGCGCATCAAGAGACCACAAGAAAGCCGCAAAAACTATGGCAACCGGACCAGCATATTGCCAGCTGGCGAAACGTCTTACCATACTTTACAAGATTCCCAACTCATGGGGCGAATATAGTTGCCGGCATACTTCTCTGAAATGAATTGAAACCGCGAATTACACGAATTACACGAACCCGGACCTGGAATAATTAAGGACTATTTCAGGTAAGTGACTTTATGCAAACCACCCGCAACTTTTCCATTGATAATGAGGTTAACAAAGTAAAGTCCTGCGACTCGTTCATTTGCGGGCTGCCAGTTAACCAATCCAGATTTATTGACAGTCAGTTTCTTGACCCGCGCCCCTCGAATATCAGTAATTTGTAATTCACCAGATTCAGCGCCTTGCAACTGGACCTCAAATTGGATCGCAGGATTAAAGGGATTGGGATATGCTGCAACAATCCCACCAGTACCCGGCAAATTTAAGTGTACTTCATCTATGGAAGTATAGGTTAGATCAAGCCAGGCTAACATCCGATTAATCAGGTCTGATCGAACCGTATCAGGATCACCACTAAAACCGCTTAAGGCCTCCAGACCAAATCCCAACAAAATGGAGGAGTAAGTCGCAGTCTTCAACGACGATCCACAAGTAAGATCACCAGTAAAGGGATAAACAAAAAGTGAAGCACCACCTTCCCGAACAGTAAAACCATCCGGTGCATTCTGATTATGAGCTGCAGCTGAATGCGAAATTGAATAATGATCGGCTGCATCCATCATCTCATGGTCGGTATTCCCATAGACATAGGTGCTATTCACATCATGTGAGGTAACCTCTACCGCAAAATACTGATCCAGAAAGTTTTCGACCTCAATACCGCCATGACTGATATCCTGACCACTCATGAGTATTTTTCCGCCATTTTCCAAATAATCACTGATCAAGTCAATTTTAGATTCGTTCAGAGGTGCTGGATTGTTACCCGTATACCAGATCACCTTGGAATTAGCCTGAAGCCATTCCAGGCTGGGTACTCCAGAAGCCTCAATATCCCAGACAGCGTGAACCTCATCAGAAATTCTCAGGGCATCACCATAGTATGCCAAATAATCACCAGTCCCGCTGACTACCCCATCATCATCGATAACAGCAAGGTCTGGAGTGCCTAACATTAACCTAATCTCGGCATGATCAGGTTCCGGGAGCTCATCTGCACTAAAGCTGATATCAAAAGTAACTATCTGAGGTGTGAGGGTATCACTCACCTCAAACTCAAAGGGCAGATTGGAAGTAACGGTCTGTGAAAAATCAATGGGGTCAAAGTCAATAACAGCCTCATTAATATTTACCGGAGCGCCATCAGCAGACAGAGTAGCCGTTAAATTGCTGGTACTTCCGCCTGTGTTTTCTACAGTTAGCCAAATCTGGACATACTCACCTGGGGAAAAAATATTATCACCATTATCATCACTGATAATCATATCGGAAATAGCGATATGGGGAGTCACTTCATGAACTTCCACATCGGCTGACATGGTTGTATCAGAATCAGATACATTTAACAAAGCGACTTCTGTGTTGATTCCAGCCCAACCCACAGCCGAGGGAATGGTTCCAAAATCAAAATTACGATTGTTGGTTGAACCAGGCCAGGGATCACCTGGGTTGGAGCCATTGAAATAACCGTCAGCAGCTTTTAAATCCACCATGTAATGATTTTCATCATTATTATTATATTGGGAATTGTCAATATGCCAGATGAGCAAACCAGTACCGGGTATATGCTGTTCAGTTCCTATTCGCTGCCGATTCTCAATGAGGAAATACTCACGACCAACATCCTGATTATGACTGTAATAACCCACATATGGATCCAATTCACCATGGGTCCAGAGTTTAACAGCAAAACCATTTTCTTCAACATTTAGAAAATCCAGGGCAGCCTCATTTTCATCTGGAATGATGGGTATGATCCACCCCAGCATTTCCTTGCACCAGGCTGACATGTGAGTGGGACTGGAAGGAGTACTCCAGGATCCGCTGGCCATAAGACACCAACTCCCCACACCATCTGAAGAATAATCTGTATCGTAAAGATCCGGGAGACCTAAAGCATGGCCGAATTCATGTGAAAACACACCAATCTGGATTAGCCCGCCATTGGTTCCGGAAGCTGGTTGCATAATGTAATCATTCACCCGAATAGCTGTTCCATTGGCACCCATATCGTTGGTCGTATAGGCTGAACCCCACCAACCGGAATACGTCCAGCGATGTGACCAAATATAGGGCCCCCCTCCTTCTCCACCGCGACCGGAATGAGCAAAGAAAGCGGCATCAACAAAGCCATCATCATCACCTGAATTGGCAACACCATCTGGACCATCGTTATCATATTGAGTGAAATCGATCTCCAGGTCAGCTAGATCCAGGGCATCCTTTAAGAACTCACCGGCTCCACCGGGAGGGCCATTGAAACCATTATCATATGGCTCAGATTGGGCTCCTTCGTAGAAATCACTATTGCTGCCCAATGCATACCAGCCGTAAACTGTTCCAGAAAGATGGAATTGATCATAGGACATCTCAGCATAGTGCTCAGCCATGGTAGGAGATGTCCAGGGACCATCAAACAATTCTTGTTGTAACAGACTTCTCACCGTGTCGAGATCATCATAATCAGCATATGATCCCAAAATGACCGGGAAACTCATGTAGACATCTTCCCGTAGATCACGATTTCCATTTTCTGCATTCTGAATATTGGCATCCTTGATTCGCTGCATCTTTGCCACAAGTCCACCCTGGTGATAATCAACAGCCATGATCGAAGTGAACTGCTGAACTTTTTGGGAAGCGGTAACACCTGGTTTTGCCGGTGATGAGGCCAGAACAATGGTGAGAGAAAAAATATTTATCAGAATCAATTTATTAAACATAAGTACCTTCAAATCTGTAATGTTAGCTAACAACATTTCAATATGGGCGGCAGGTCAAATGGAACAATACTTAATCCAGCAGATAATATGGATTTTTCCTAACGAAACTGAATAAACACACATATCCGTAGATAGCAGCTGCAGTGACGCAATGCCATATTCAGTTCCAGATGCCTCTTTTAAGTTGGGGCACCATTACCCTTCGAGAGCCTCAGGGAGACGTGGAGAAGTGTCTTACTGA
>JAOZSM010000021.1:0-7481 GCA_029939675.1 Fidelibacterota bacterium | reverse complement strand
GGGGCACCATTACCCTTCGAGAGCCTCAGGGAGACGTGGAGAAGTGTCTTACTGAGGTTCTCGAAGTATGATACATCCGGCGCATTTGGAAGTGCAAGTGGTATAGGATGTTACGTTTCTACTACCTATTTAGACCTGTGGCTAACGGGATATAACAGCACTTGCGAAATCAGGGAAGCTCTTAAAAAGATAATCCGGGTTTTCTTGCTCCAATCGTGTAGCAGCGGTAAAACCATAGCTCACTGCCACAGATACAGCACCAGCACCCTTGGCGGCGATAGTGTCCACTTGATTATCCCCCACCATACATACTTGACTGGCATCATCAAATCCCAATTCATGAATACCATAGCGAATTACTTCTGGATCCGGTTTCGAAACCGGCAAAGTGTCCCGCCCCCAGGTGAACTTGAAATATTGAAGGAGATCAAAACCTTTTAATACGGCTTTCACCATTTCCTCCGGTTTATTAGAAATCACCCCAATGGGACGTTGTTCCTGTTTTAAGAATTCAACCACACCAGGATATGGTTCAGCTTCATCAATAATATAAATGCCATAATAATATCTGAATTTTTCCATGATCCCAGTCACTAACTGATCATCCACTTTGATATCCGGCTGGTGTGTCTGTAGACACTTCTGAATCAAAAAGTGAGCGCCATAACCCACGTGGGAAAGAATCTTCTCGTGAGTCAGACGGGGATAGTCCAGTGCTTCAAAAGCACGATTCAGATTAGAGGTAATATCACGGCTGGTATCCACCAGTGTTCCGTCAAGATCAAACAGTATTCCATTTGGGTTAAGCATATTTCCTCGAATTAAGATTATCAATGTTTAAAAGCTGTAACCGCGAATTACGCTAATTTTGCTAAGGGCTTCACGGCACTCCTGGCCCACACTCAAATTGCGGTTAGATACTAATTTCTTCCATATTGCACTAGCCACTTACTAACCATGCACGTCATACTATTAAAAGAGGCCAGCAATTGCCAGCCTCTTTTTTTTATGCAACAAGGGAAGACGTTTATTCCAAAAGTTCCTTGGCTGCAGTATTCAATGCGGGAACAACCTCAAATAGATCCGCTACAATACCATAATTAGCTACCTTGAAGATAGGAGCCTCTGGATCTGAATTGATTGCTACAATGCATTTTGAGGAGTTCATACCAGCCAAATGCTGAATAGCACCCGAAATACCACAGGCAATATACAGATTGGGGGAAACCGTTTTTCCAGTTTGTCCAACTTGATCAGCGTGTGATCGCCAGCCGGCATCAACTGTAGCACGGGAAGCACCAACAGCTGCACCCAAGGTGTCAGCAAGCTCTTCAATGACATTGAAGTTATCAGGTCCGCCCATCCCTCTTCCACCTGATACGATGATACTGGCTTCAGTAAGTTCCGGACGGGTAGAAGCTGTCATGCTGGTATCAGTGATGGTCACCATATTTTCTGCATCACCCAGGGCAACTGCCAGATTCTCAACCGTACCACTGCCTGATTTTTCTTCAGCAGCAAATACATTTGGCCGTAATGTGACCACAACAGGCGCTCGCTTGGCAGCAATTTTCAGGAAGGCTTTTCCAGCATAGACTGGACGTTTTACTACCAGATGATCGCTTTCCCAGCTTGCCTCAACAACATCACTTAGCAGGCTTGCACCAACTTTTGCTGCGAGCAAGGCACTGACTTCACGACCCATGGCCGAGGAACTGAGCAGGATCACTGTAGCAGATGTGGCAGATAGAGCGTCAGCTAATAGTTTTGCATAGGCACCCGGGGAATAAATGCCCAGGCCACCATCATCGGCCATCAAAATTTTATCGGCTCCATAAGCGGCAACCTCAGCTGATAATCCGGAGATATCAGAACCGATGATACAAACCGATAGATCACCACCGGCTGCAGCAGCCAGGCGCCGTCCCTCAGAAACAGCTTCCAGGGCATAAGATTTTAATTGACCATCACGTTGTTCTGCGAATACAAGTATTTGACTCATGATGACCTCCTAAAGGACCTGAGCTTCATCGCGAAGCAGTTTAATTAATTCAGCAGCAGCTTCGGGACCTTCGCCCACGATACGGCCATCTGGTTTTTTGGGTGGATAACTCATTTCCAGGATCTCAATACCCCCATCAGCAAGCGAGATATCTTTGACCTCCAACGGTTTCCGTTTGGCTTGCATAATCCCTCTAAGTGCTGGATAGCGAGGATCATTCAAACCCTTCTCAGCTGTGATAACGCAGGGTAGTTTGGCAGTAACAGTCTCTTTGCCACCTTCAATATCCCGAACGATCGTAGCCACACCATCGGCAATCTCTAACGATTTTGCTGTAAGCATTACTGGCATCTCAAGAAATTCACCCAGCATGGTTGCAACCTGATGTCCATATCCGTCAATAGCAATTTTTCCGGCCAGGATCAGATCAGGTTCCAGACCCTTGATCTCTTCAGCTAAAGCTTTGGCAATTGAAAAACCATCTGCCAGGGCAGCTTGTTCAACTCTTAGTAAAATGCCGCTATCGGCTCCCATGGCCATGGCAGTCCGCATAACTGGCTGGGCTTCATCCCCACCCAGTGTTAAAACGATGACCTCTCCCTCTCCAGCAGCTTCCTTCAGCTTGAGGGCTTCTTCTACTGCATACTCGTCGTAGGGGTTCATCACATATTTAACATCTGCCGGATCAATAGCTAGGCCATCACCACTGATGACTACCTTGGTCTCAGTATCAGGCACCTGCTTGACACAAACAACAATCTTCATTATGAGCTCCTTCTATATTGATAAATTCTTCAAAATTCATTTCAATCAGTCGACAAAAATTAATAGAAATAGATGGATTGATTTTGCGGTCAATAAACATAACATCCCAACATACCGACTGGTCGGTTTGTAATATATTGTCAGCACATTGAAATTCAATAACTCCTTTTCATTTCAGCATTTTTTGTGCCAATTGCTGGATCGATTCGGGCTATCCAATATCTATGCTGAATACGGCCAGAGTATCTACTGGTAAAGATGAAGCTTGACGGTCCCGTAAAAAGGCTAACCACAGAGAACACAGAGGACCCAAAGTGTTGAAATTTAAGAACATAACCCGGCTTACATTATGCGGTTATATTTAAAGGATTTAGGGTGGTTTTCATAATTTATCGGCTACTTTTTGCGGGGCATTAAGCTTGAAAGCTGAAAGAATATTTTGAATTCATAGTGCTACTTTGAGGCACAACTGGTATAAAGGGACTATCACATGCTATTCCATAAAATTACACTCCTCCTCCTGACACTCCTCTTACTGACAAATTGTGACCAGAATTCCTCCGGCTTTCGGATCGATAAAAATGGGGTTGGGGAGGGTGAGTTCTCAACCAAAGTTCTAAGTCCGACTAAAATGACCTCAAATTATCCCATGGTTACTCAACATACACTACAACAGCCCATCATCTATAAGCTCAGTTTAAACGGTAAGGACAATGAGGCTGGATTTGGCCTGAACCACCAGTTGGTAATTCCTGAGGGGATTACTGAATTTTATGCTCCCACAATAAACTTTGGTGTCCATACACCGGTTTCATCTCAAATTGTGACTGATCTGTCCCAACCTGCCAATGTGCATTTCCGGGTTGATCTGCGACCCATATTGCAGGCATTTGCAAAAACCGGGTTCTTTATAACATCTACAAATGACACCATTTTTTCAGATCACTTTGAGGGACTCTATCTGGCCGGAAATACGGACCCCCTGGTATGGGTTTGGGACAATCCAGATGCTCTGGACAAACTCCGGTTTCAAGATGCTGATCTGGATTCAATTTATGAGATTGTCATCCGCTTCGAACCTCCCGAAGCAACCCAGGAAGAGCGATCATGGGAACTAACAAAAGATATTTCCGGATTGCCTCAATTTTCCAGCCCGCAGGCGCCTCTGCTGGAAGCACTTACCAATCTGGCACTGGAAGAAACTATTTTAAATATTCGTAAAGATGGCGCTTTCTCAGCCGGTAAGGAATGGCAGGGTGTCTGGACCCGGGACATCTCTTATGCAGCCCAACTCTCTCTGGCTTATTTCTTCCCGGAGAATGTCAAGACTAGCTTGCGTGCCAAGTTAAATGCTCAAGGTCGCATCATTCAGGACACTGGAACTGGTGGTTCCTGGCCCATATCCAGTGATCGACATATCTGGACCCTGGCTGCCTGGGAGGTCTTTCTAGCCACCGGTGATGAAGCCTGGCTGGATGAAATCAGAGAACCTGTGATTCAAGCCCTCAAGGAGGATCTTTTGTGGAATCGTGATCCTATTTCAGGCATGCTCCTGGGCGAAACCAGTTTTGAAGATTGGCGTGAACAAACCTATCCACCATGGATGTCACCTGCCCATATCCACGCTTCACATGCATTATCCACCAACATCATCTTTAAGCACGCTCTTGAGATTGGTTTGGTCCTGGCCAAGGATGACCAGGATATTCTACGGTCCTGGCCACAACTGATCACACGACTGGATCAGAATATTCTGCGTCACTTCTGGAGTGAAACGCTCCAGGCCCCCGCCAGCTATATTATGACAACCCCGGCCTGGTTATCCTCCTCACATCGGGATCTGCTAGGTGAATCACTGGGAATTTTATTCTGTAATTCTTTCACTCCCGTGGCTTCTCAATTAGTGGCTTCCTACCCCAGGACTCCCTATGGAAGTCCGGTAATCTCACACCAACTACTCCACTCACCCCCTTATCACAATAAGGCCATCTGGCCCTTCGTTGAAGTTTACGCCCTGCTGGCTGCCAAACAGGCGGGAAACCAAGCAGCCTATCTCCACAGCTTCCAGGGGTTAACCCGTGCAGCAGCCCTGTTTCTCAGCCACCGTGAGAATTATCATTTCAACACCGGTCGACCTGATGAAACAGCAATCAATTCTGATCGACAGCTGTGGAGCGATGCTGCCTGGCTGGGCGCCATTTATAAAGGTCTGTTCGGAATCTCCCTGAGCTATGATTTTGATCGAAATGGATTTGATCTGACCCTGACTCCCAACAATCCTTTTGATTGGGATAAATTTTCACTCACCAACTTCACACTGCATGATACACCTCTTACCATCTCACTTAGTGGCAAGGGCTCTACCATTTCAGCTATTCAAATTAATGGAACAGAGCACGACCCGGGCAAACCCATCGCTCTAGCAGGTCAAGTCCTGGATATTGTGATCCATTTAGAAGAAGAAAAAAATGAAGATTCATTTGAGTTAGCTTCTATTGAGCAGACCCTCCCGAATATTCCAATGACTTACTGGTCAGGAGACACCCTCACCTGGGAAAGTGAAACCCGGCATAATCTTTTAATAGTGAATGGTCGCATTCTGGATACTCTGACCACCTCACCGGTCCAGCTTCCCGATAGTGTAACGGGCTTTTATGCCATACAGGCTATGGATTCAACTGGAACCCTGAGTCTGCCGAGTCAACCCCATTATCTGGGACCGTCTGCCACTCTGGTACTGAGCGCTAAGGCACCACATTATATTGAGCTGGGTCAGGAGAATACATTTCTTGAATTAAATTTTTCAGTACCTGCTGCGGGGAACTATTTGCTAAGGTTTATTTATAGCAATGGCTCCGGTCCGATCAATACAGGGAGTACTTGCGGCCTGGCTAAACTTAAGGTTAATGACTGGTGGCTGGAACAGATGCTCAGCTTTCCACATACAGCAGCCTGGGATGCCTGGCAATTTACGTCCTGGGCAAAGGTCGAATTTAAAGGAGGCTTAAATACACTCAGCCTGGATCAGGAGTCTCTGAATGTCAGTAATATGGACGGGAAGCTAAATCGATTTCGAGTCTATAGTGTTGAGCTGATTCCTGTGTCAGAATAGTACCGCTTTCAGTTCATGTGTCCATGTCGGATATATAACAAGTGAGCCGTAAGGCGAGCCAAGTCCCCTTTTGGGAGGGGATACAGGGGTGGGTTAGTTATGGCCCAATTTGAATTGAAATTGGTATAGCCCTGTTTACAGCAATCAATCTACAGGTTCTTTGGGAGTAGTATAGATTGGATAAATAGTTTCACCGTAAGGTCCAACACCCTTTGCCAAAAATTGCTGATACTGCTCTTCTGAATAAGGAGCCGCCTCTGAGGGTGTTGCTCTTGTATCACCAAAATAATTTTTGCTGTAGGCCACCACTGATCTTGGATCTCGAACAATCCGGACACCGCGCACACCAGCAAGGCTGGCTGCTACCATATCATTATCTGCATCTCCATAGAATATGTGTAGACCCAATTGAGAGATCCGCTCATGCTTGGTTGTGAACTTGTAGCCGGTTTTGGGATCTTTCCTTTTAGGGGCAAAGAATAAGTTTTGATTCATTGCCACTGTAAAACCCAGTTCCCGGCTTAAATGTCTGGCAAGAGCTTGTCCGTTAATACCAGGTCTGGCAGTGATAAAATACACTGCATGCCCCTTGGATCGGAGAAATCCGATAATATCAGCAACTGGTTCAATAATCACGGAATACAGACTATCGTGCAAATTGACCCAACCATAATCCAGATGGTCCGGATCATCACTCATATGAGGTGCTTTCAGAAAATTATCTCTGGAGAAAAGAATGGTATCATCAACATCGAAACCAACTTTTAATTGTCCAGGAACCCTTTCTGGAACAGTGTTGGTATTTGCTGGTTGACAGGCAGCTATGATTAGAACTAAACTGAAACTTAATAGTTGAATTGATCGCATTGTATTTCATTCCTGTTTTACTGTTTCACTTTCATAAAATAGTAGCAAATGCAGGGACCGGTACACATTTTTGCAGCATGCTTAAACTTCCCATATCACTAGCTGAAAAAAAGTTGACATTCCTTATTGCAAAAACCTGGTCACATCAGAGACTGGATAGGATCATGATCGTGATTTCTAATCCATATCAATGGTTATTACCAACCCTGGTGTTTGCCATGCTGGTAATCTATTTTGATTGGCAATCAGGCTTAATGGCTCTTTTTTTGGGGGCAACCGGTGCCGGCATTGCTGACAGTATCAATACCCGCTTTATTAAAATTCACACGGACAGGATCAGACCTGGAAAACAATATGAGGAGATTCGATCTCTGGGTACGATGAATAATGGCAGGAAATCTTTTCCGTCAAATCACGCTTCCAATACCATGGCTTTCGCGCTGGGATTCGGGTTGATCTTTCCCTGGGCGATTTGGGTTATGATACCGCTTTCATTTCTGGTAGGATATTCGAGAGTTTATTGTGGAGCCCATTTCCCTCTGGATGTTTTAGTCGGCTGGCTTCATGGTGCGATTTGGGTGCTGTTGACCTACACTCTGATAAGTATTTTTTAAACAATCACTTTATTACAATTGTCGATCCCGCAAAAAGTCCCTCTCGCAGAGAACGCAGAGGCGCATAGTGTTGATAATTATGAACATAGCCCATGTTCACGTAAATTACTATATTTATTGA
>JAOZSM010000020.1 GCA_029939675.1 Fidelibacterota bacterium | reverse complement strand
CCTTTATCACCCTGATCCCATTTAACTGATTCTTTTTCAAACAAACCAGGTTTATGGGTAGAGCCAACTTCCTGGCCGGCATAGATCAGGGGGTTCCCTTTCATCAAGCCGATAAAGGCCCAGGCGGTCAGGTTCAATTTATCATCATTGATCACGCTCCGGGAACGTTCTTTATCATGATTTTCCGTGAAGCGCATTCTTAAGGCTCCCTGGGGATACTGGTACTGCTCAAGCTCATAGGAGCGTTTTACTTCCGTGGGATCAGCAGAGCCCATAGCTACCTGGGTAACTCCATCCCACATGTTCCAGGAATAGGTCATGTCATGTCCGTTTAAATGCAACTCAGGTTTGGCCCCTTCAGCCAAGAAGAATACGTCAGACTTAACCTGCTGACAGGCTGCTTTTGCAGTGACCCAAAAGGCATTGGGAACCAGCTCGGCTACATCAAAACGGAAGCCATCGATATTGGTCTCCTGAATCCACCAGGCTAACATTTCCGTCATGTATTGATTCAACTCCGGGTTGTCATAGTTAAAATCTGCTACATCAGTCCAGTCATCATTAGGGGATACGATCGCTCCCGCTTCATTGTGACTGTACCAATCCGGGTGATCTGTAATTAGCTCATTATCCCAGGAACTATGGTTCATTACAAAATCCAGAATAATATGCATGTCCCGGGCATGGATTTCTTCCACCAGGCTTTTAAAATCATCCAGCGTTCCAAAATCGGAATTAACAGCATAATAATCTTGTACTGAGTAGGGACTTCCCAGGCTCCCTTTGGCTTTCTCCTGGCCCAATGGATGAACAGGCATAAGCCAGATCAGATCTACACCCAAGGCTTTGATACGATCCAGGTCCTGACTTAAAGCCTGGAATGTGCCAGCTTCAGTATGTTGCCGAACAAAAACTTCGTAAACCACAGCATTCCAGCTCCATTCCGGGGCAGCAGGGGCTATTTGTTTACTCGCCTCTGACCTCAAAAGATCGATCTCATCCAGGTAGGGTTGTAGATAAACACTACCATTGATACCACCAGGACCACCAAGATCTTCAATGCGAACCACCAATTGGTGAACAGCACCATCCATGATTTTATCACCAATATCCAGGTAAAATTTTATACCATAGCCCATCTGTTTGCCAAAAAGACGACCATCCAGCCAAACCACAGCATTATCATCAATTGACTCAAAGATCAGGGCCAGATTATAACCTGCTGGAAAATTCCTGGCCTGAATCTGAGTGGAATACCAGCCAAAACCGTCATATTCTGCATCTGACCATGATCCTGGTACAGCGGTAAGCTCCCAATCAGATCGATCATGGTCATTGTCAAACCAACCGGCTCTTAAGCCAACCCGTTCCGGATCATATTTCAGTTTCCATGGTGAAGTCAGGGTTTGCTTATCAGTTGAGACTGATTCACAGCCTCCAATTAGGAGCAGTACAAATAGTGAGATGATGAATATTTTTAGATTTTTCATATAAGTTCCCAAAAGAACTAACCCTTAACTGACCCCAGGGTTAATCCACCGATTAAATATTTTGTTAAAAACAGAAACAAGCCAATGGCCGGAATAGAAACGATCATGGCTCCTGCCGCATACAAACCCCACTCTGTAGTCATATTGGCTTGAAAAGATTTCAAGCCAATGGGTAGGGTAAACATGTCTTCATACCACAAGACCTGAGCCGCTACGATGTACTCGGTCCAGGCAGACATAAAGGAAAAGAGTGCCGTAATGACCAAAGCCGGTGAGGCCAGTGGCAGAATGATTTTATAGAATGCCATAAAGCGGCTGGCACCATCGATCCGGGCAGCCTCCTCCAGGGAATAGGGAATAGTGTCATAATAGCCCTTCATCTGCCAGACACAAAACGGTAGGGCAGTTGATGAGTAGATCACGATCAGTCCCAGGTAAGTATTGATCAGATGGAGGTTGGAAAGCATGATAAACAGCGGTAGCAAGAGCATGGTTGCTGGAAACATTTGGGTAACCAACAGACTAAGCAGGCTGGCTTCCCGGCCGGGAAAACGAAAACGTGACAAGGCATAACCAGCCGTCGAAGCAAGCGCAACGCCGGTGATCACGACTGTTACGGTAACCAGGATAGAATTCCAAATCCAGGTTCCTAAGGGGTGATCTCTGAAAATAGTGATGTAATTGTCAAAGGTCCAATCGTCGGGAATAATTTGGAGACTCTCATTCAGCAGGTTGTCACCAGGACGGATAGAAATGGTGATCACTCTCAAAATAGGATAGATGGACCAGGCCACAGCCACCAGCAGCAGGCTGTAGATCATGATATACTGAAGAGGGGTTGTTTTTTTCATGCTAATCTACTTTTATTTTAACCACAGAGCACACAGAGGGCCCAGAGGGTTTTATGGTTTTAGCTATTGTCGGGTCAACCATATGTTGTCGTATAGGCTTCAGTTTGGTGGTAGGAATTCCTCCCCACGGGGAGTTGTCCCGCTGTTGGGACGGAGGGGGTGATCCTTGATTTATTATTTGTTGGTTCATGCTATTTATAACCTTCCTCAATTTAAACCCACCCCTGCCCCTCCCAGGAGGGGACTTCACTTATCGCAAGTTCTTTATTATTAGCATCATCTAACTTTTTACTTTTTACTTCTAATAAGCCGTCTCAGTTGCCTTGCTCTTCTTCATAAACTTGATGGAGAAAAATGCCAGCATGAGAAAGATCAAAAAGCTAAAGGCTGCGGCATATCCATAACGATACAAATTAAAAGCCGCCCGATAAACAAAACTAACTAGAATATGAGTCTGATCCCCCGGCTGTCCCCCATTGGAGACCAGCCAAACCACATTAATATTGTTAAAGGTCCAGACGATTCCCAAAGTGATAGCCGGGATCATGACCGGCCTCATCAGCGGCAAGGTAATTTTCTTGAACTGCTGCCAGGCAGAAGCACCATCAATGGAAGCAGCTTCATAAAGCTCCTGGGGAATGGCCTGTAAGCCCCCCAGAGCAATGATCATCATAAAGGGGATACCTAACCATACGTTGGTAATAATCGCGGCGATAAAGGCATTGGTGGGATCGATCAACCAGGAGATCGGCTCCAAACCAAAAACGTTTCTCAGAATGATATTGACAGCTCCATAATCAATATTAAACATTCCGCGCCAGGTCAAAGCCGTGATATAACTGGGTACTGCCCAGGGCAGGATTAATAAAACCCTGATAAGACCCTTGCCGGGGAGTGGACGATTGAGCAGCATGGCCAGCATAACACCGATGACCACATGAAAACTGACATTCACGAAAGTCCAGATAATGGTTTTGAAGAAAAAATGGTAGAATTGGCTATCCGTGATCACTTTCCCATATTGAGCAAGACCGATGATCCGCCAGTCATTGACGGTGGTGAGTCCCATATTGGAAAATGAAATGACCAGGTTATAGAAAAAGGGATACACCACAACCCCAAAAATAAACAGAGCTGCCGGAGCTACCATGAGCACCCCAAAGCGGGATTCCTTGACCTGAACTCCCGGAACGCCTCGCATGAGAGGCAAGATAAAAAACACCACTAATTTGTACAGAGCCCAGATCACCAGCAGTATACCAGCCAGATAGACCAGGATGGCCGTGATGTTTAAGGCATCTGGATCCACATCCTGTCCTTCAAATAATTCGGCCACTTTTTGCTCGGCCATCTTCTGTTGGTAAGCAGCGCCCTCTTCCGGGGTCATGCTGCCACCCAGTACATTTTGGTAGGCCGGCCGCATGGCATCCCAGATGGCTCGCATTTGAGGTGAAATTGGCATGGCTTTGCCATGGGTCACTTGCTCTATGGAGGTCTGGATAATGGGGTCATTGGCTATTTCAGGATACTCTCTAACTTCCAACAGGGTGGGAATAGTTGCCAAACGACTGGCATATTTAAACTGAGCTTCCGGCCCAGTAAGAAACTTGATGAGTTCTACAACCTGTTCCAGCCGTTCTCCCTCGAGGTAGGGATTCAAATAGTAACCCTTGGTGGCAATCATGGGTGCTGGAAAAAGACCAGTTTCAGCGTTCACGGGTAGCACAGCCAATCCAAACTCAACATGGGGTGATTCCATGTACTTGGCCCAGGACCAGGCGCCATTGATGAGCATCGCTGCTCCACCTGTATTAAATTTAGAATCCGCTATATCATAATCACATTCCATGGGGATAATGCCATGTACATCCCGCATATCACGCACAAATCTGAACGCTTTTACGGCAGCTTCATTATTCAGAGTTGGATTTTGGTCCTCATCCATGACCCAACCTCCATAGGATGCATAGAAGGGCATAAAGAAAAAGGGTTCGGTAAAATTCCACACCAGACCGTACTGGTCGATGATTCCGTCATTATTCTTATCGAGGGTTAGTTTTTTTCCAAACTCTACTAACTCCTGAAGCGTTTCTGGTGGCCTATGGAGGCCAACTTCGGCAAATAAACGCTTGTTATAAACCAGGGCCAGGTGGTTGCCCAACTCATCTCCAATCTGGTAGAGGTGATCATTGTACCAGGTTAGCCCCTTGGGGTCAAAAGCAGCAAGTTCTTTTTCGGTAAAGAGGTCCTCCAAAGGTTTAACAATATCCATTTCCACCAGGGCGCCAGTGAAATCACTGGGACCATAGAGCATATCCGGCCCACCTTCAGTAAATGCAGTGGCAGACATGTAAGCCATGCGAACTTCTTCATTTTCTTTATAGAGCAGATGAACATTAATATCGGGATGACTAACTTCGTATTCAGCAATAAGTTCATTCAGAACTGCCCGACTAGGGGCCGGCATGGGGTGCCAGAGGTGCAGGGTTGTTTTTTCAGTTGCAAAGGATGAACTGATCAAGGCAAACATAAATAATAAAAAGAAACAAAATCGTCGAGCCATGGGTCGATTGGTCCTTGCTTTGATGGGTTGCTGTCTCATGCCTGTTTCCTCATTATACCAATATGACCTGCCAAGTTAACAATAAATTTTCACTCACAGTCAGTTTCCAGTAATAGGTACTGACTTTATTTTTTGTCATCCCGAGCGGAGTCGTGGGACGAAATTACCTTTATTGGCCTGCCTCAAGAGTGCTAGCACCTCGACTTGGGTCTACGCCTATCGGCTACGCCCCCACAAGCCGCTCGGGATGACGAGAGTACAATCTTTGATGCGAAAAATATTTAATAACGATCATCGATGCCGGTGGTGGCCAGGGGCCAGAAATAGGTCAAAGATTCATCCAGATGAGCCCGCCAGGCGCCCCAGGAGTGTCCTTCGTGCCAGACTTGCCACTGATGATCCCAACCATTGCTATCCAGCGTTTCAAGCAAAGTTGCTGAGCTATTATAAATAGAAGATTCGTAAGTACCAGCATCCAGATAGATCTTCACCGGTAGCACTGCACTATTCGCATATTGCTGGATCAAATCTCCAAACCAGATGGCTGATGAGTAAGCACCACAGTTCCCAAATACTTCGGGGTGTTGGATAGTGAACAGCAACGAGGTTAACCCTCCCAGACTAACTCCTGCCACTGCCCTGCTATCAGCTTCAGCTATTGTGCGATATTCGCTATCTACCCAGGGAACCAATTCGGTAATAAACATCTCCATGAAATCCAGGTCGTAGGAGTATTCTTCATTGCGGTTGGTGGGATCCACAAAAACGCCAATTACAGGCGGAATTAATTCATGATAGATCAAGTAATCCAGAACATTGCGGGCCGAACCCAGGGTGAGATATTCACTCCCATCATGAAAATAAATGCTGCGGTAGCTAAGCTCACTAGCCCCATATCCAGGGGGCGTATAAATTTGAACTGTACGGGTGCGACCCTGAGTTGTGTCTGAAAAATTACTTTGGCTAATATTCCCGTGGGGAATGGTGTAACTTTGTATCTCTGGCGGCTGCATGTAATTACTCATCGATAGCTCTGAATTTGGTCCAAACCCGCCACTACAGGTATTGGGATTCAGAGGATCCAGAATCCAACTACCATTCACAACATATTTATAGTCCAACCTGGCATCTAACTCAAATTGATAGCCACGATAAAAAAGATTAGTTCCGCTCAGATGGGTAAATTGCTGTCCGGACGGATCCCAGCCGGTAAAATCACCAGCAACTGCTACGGTTGGATTTGAGCCGTTGATGTAAAGAAAATAGGCCGTAGAATATTCAATATAAGGGAAACCGTTTGTAGTATCCACCCATTGCATAAAGGAATCTACCAGAGCTTGTTTCTGTGCAGCAGGAGCCTGGTTGACTGAAATAATAAATGCGTTAAAGGTAAACTCATCCTGTTCTGAGTTTGGTGTATTCACTGAAAAATCACCAGTGATACTTTGTGGATCAACCGGGAACTCAGGAGCCATCCAGCAAGCCTGGAGGATGATACTGACTAGGATTATGAAAAATTTATATCTCATCGTCAATTTCTTTTCCCTTATCGCAACAATCCTACCGAATTCAGCAACCAGTTTTCAAGTGAGTGGAACGAACTCAAACTGGTTTCAGATACTCATTTAATCTCGTTTCACTCGATTGAAAATAAGTATCATATAAATAATAAACAGGGTGGCGAGATACCTCACCACCCTGTTTAAAATTACTCTAATCGCAAAGCGATTATTTGAGCATAAGCATTTTCTTGCTGATACTCTGAGTACCATTAGTGATCTTATAAATATAGAGACCACTGGATACCCGTAGACCAGCGTTATCAAGACCATTCCAGTTCACTGAGTAAGCACCAGGAGTAACGTTACTGGATGCTAAATGGCGAACTTCCTGACCAAGAGCATTGTAAACGACCAGCTCAACCTTGCCGGCGCTAGCGACGGTAAAGTCGATAGTTGTGGTAGGATTGAAAGGATTCGGATAATTCTGCTCTAGCTGAAATGCATAAGGACCAACAACATCATCAACACTAGTAACTGCGAGGGGTGTGTTTGTGTCATAATCCCACCAACCGTAGAAAACAGGATTGATACTTCCCCATGAGTTAGCCATAGTAAAAGTAGCTTGAGCATCATCGATATTCTCAATGTGATTCAGTCCATAACCACTCTCGTTGTCACCACCACCGATGCCAAACTTAAATTCCTGGCCAATGGTGTTTTGAGTGCTATCAGGTCCATAGGTAAAAATAACTGCATAGACAGAGTCATCAGCAACCATATCACCATGAGTTCCGTCATCCCAAAGTTGTTTTGCTTCGGTATTGTGGAGTTCACCACCCCAACTTGTCCAACCACCAGTTGCAGGACCGTTCATGGATACGCCCATAGTATCGATCTGCTCATGGTTGGTAATATGTAGGCCACCCTGTCCATCTGTCAAAGTTTTGCCATTCAATACATGCCAGTACGCTGGACGAAGATCCAAAGTATAGGTAACTTCAACATTCTGTGATAAGATTCCAGTGTTTTGGAAAACTGGCTGGCGACGAGAATCAACATTACTATCCATATCATCAGCAATGACTTGTCCATCAGCAGTCAGAACAATATTACGACGTTCAGCTTCAGAATTATTATTACCTTCATAAGCGAAGTTGAAATATACCTCACGGAATTCCACACCACCTGAAGATTTGTAATACTGGTAATAGAGGCCTGTTGCATTATTCAAATCAACAACCATATCCTCTACGGTTACAGCATAAACATTTGAGAATCCCTGACGGACCAGACCTAATGACATAACTTCTTCAGCTGTTCCAAAGTAACCAGCACGCACGATGATAGAATCTCCAATGGAGAAACCATTTCCAGCGATGGCTTTTGTTAGATCAGCCTGGAAAGTGACATCAACAGTATCAGCACCGGAAAAACCGGCTGGCTCCAGATTATCAAACCATTTCCAATAAACGGTTGTATCAGCACCAGTAGTGGCATTGGGATAGTCCACACTTGTGTTGTAGGCCATTAGACCCCAATCCTCACCTAAATCAGCTCCAGTGTTGTGGACGACAAATTTGAATTGTACGCCTGCATCTGCATAGGTATTGGGAACATGGACAGTACCGGAGTAGAAATTTGCAGCATTATAATTCTGACTGCCACCATTGGCGTGTGGTGCTTCCACAGTCAGCGGAAAAGAAGGTCCCCAGCTGAGTTCGCCGGTTTGACCCCAGTCACTCATGTTGGAACCTCTGATTGCTACCACATGATTCTCGGGATTGAAATCTTCCCAACCAGCCATGTTCACCCGAATATGAAAAGCATAAGTTGAATCGTTGGTTTCGAAAGGAACTTCAAACTGAGTTGCATCACCATTAAAACCATTCACATACTGCAAAGGTAAGGTGGTATCTGTTCCAGAAAATGTAGAAAGATCCAGGGGACGATCGGCACCAGCTTCCCAGCCTGCATGTTCCCACTCAACACCTGCAGCAATACCTGGTTGGCTATTGGTGTAATGTTTGTAGACACCCACAGTGGAATCTGGTAATGTTACAGTTACTTCCCAATAATCACCACCGACATTGGTGAAGATCACAGGTGAGCCGCCATCCCAGGTCAGTGTGGGAAGACTTCCACGAAGCTGAACTGAACTCTCAGCATTCAGGATATCCGGTACAAACGCCGTGTTTGCCCGAAAGGTTACATTCACATCAGCTGAAACTGAAACGATCAGCATCAATGAAAGGATTATCGTTGTAAAAAAGCGCATAAAACCTCCTTCTGGTTATTACTTTTTTTGCACTAAAATAAAAACACAATCCCAAATGTTGGGATCATGCCAAAATATTCATATTCCTGTAAGCTATAATCAAATACAGCTTCATAATTTGCCAGATTGACCTTCAAACCACCACCTAATGAAAAATTCAATAAGTTGTTAGAATCGCCAATATTTCTCAGGCCACCACGTAAATAGAAGCGATCCATCAGGCTAAGCTCACCCCCCAGATTCAGGATCTCCACGTTGTCTGAGGGAACGATAGCATCAGACAGCAAAAGCAGACGTAGTGTGTTGCTCAGCTTGATATCATAGGAAATGCCTAAACGAAAGATCAAGGGCAACGACCAGGTATCCACTTTCAAACGGGCAACCAGGGTCTCATTGTGTCCCAAATTCTCAGGATCAATATCAATCCTTTTTAACAAATCTGGACCATCCAGAGTCATGCTCGTACCAAAGTTCGAGATACTCATTCCAATCTGTAAGCCTTCCAGTTGCGTGCGGAAGAGGATGCCCACATCAGCAGCAAAGCTAGCTGCAGACTCGTGCCAGATCTTCTGTTGGATAAATTTTGCATTCCCACCCATGGAGAAGCGATCAGTGAGCATCCTTGAATAGTTCAGACTCAAAGCCAGATCCGAAGCCGTCCAGAATTCGTTTGTGCCTTCCTGGTTCAATTCGGTAGTGACTTCTTCTTCGCCATAATTCAGGGATATAAAACTGACACCCAAAGCATCAGAGGGGGTCAGTTTGAGAATTGCTGCTGCGTAATCAAAACGGGTATCAATAAACCAATCTGTTGAAGAAAATTGGATAGTGGAATTGGGAAGTTGAGCAGATGCTCCCGGGTTCCAGTAAATGGTAGAGGCGTCCCTGGCCAGGGCGACCTGAGCCCCACCAAGGGCGATCCCGACTGGCCCTACATCCATCCCTAAAAATGCTGCAGCACTGGTACCAACTTTAGCCTGGCCAAAACTCAGCAGGGGCATTAGAAGTAACAGGGTCAATAGTATTATTCTAGATACTTTCATAGTCCATTACTTAATAATAGCCAGTTTGCCGGTTTGGTGTCCGTGAGGTGTATCAACTACCCAGAAATAAATACCATAGGCCACGTCAAGATTCTCTTTGCTTTTCAAATTCCAGGTAACCATACCTGTATCCATCCCACCATCAGCAGTAATCGTTTTAATATGATTTCCACGCACGGTGTAAATATGGATATCAGCCAGATAGGGCACATGGGTAAAAGTGACCCTGCGTTCACCTCTACCAGTGGTCACTCCAGGCGGAAGGGCAGCTTCAAAAGCGCTAGCAGAAACATATGGGTTCGGGAATACTTTAATATCTTCAAGTGCTTCTAGAATGACAGTTTCATCAATCGTAGCAACATCTGGTTGGATTCTGAACACATCACCTTCCCGGAAAGGCTTCATCGTGGAAATAAACAGTGAATCACCTGATGCAAGTTGAAATACTGAGTCAGGGTATATGGAGGATTGGAGAAAAAGTATGTTCCAAGTGAAGAAATTATTCCCTTCAGAATCCTGGTCAAAAACAAATAGCTGGTCCAGAGCAGTAAGATTCCCATCTCCATCGGCATCAAAGAAATAAAAGAAGGGATCATAACTTTCTGTAGTATTAGTTATCTTGAAATTTACTGCCTTATTTACATCGCCAGGTGGCCAGGCAGCTTCTGCAAAAAATTCAGCAATGAAAGCCGAGTCATTGGCCACATAAAGGGGAGAATCAAAGAATACTATTTCATAATCAGAGGGGTACTCGACTGGTCTAAGAATAAAGTCATTTCCAAAATCGATAATAGTAGTTCCGAACTCAACCCCATATCCATTTTGAAAGTTCCAGCCGGTGAGAGAGTCAACTAAAACAACATCCCACTGATTCTGGAAAACAAGCTCAATACCATCAAAAATATCACTGTCAAAGGCTTCGTTGACAAAGGGGGAGTCAAAAATATAGGGACTTTCAAACACTGGATAATATTGACCCGTGACCCGGTATTCATCATCGGGTAATGATCCAGTACTGCTGGCCTGTATGGCTCCACTTTCAGCACGAATTTGATACAAACCGGGGGCAATTGGGTTGCCTGAATGATCATAGACTTTGACGGATTCTTCCAAAACATTCTTGACGTCCAACTGAACAAAAATTGTGTCCTGAGGATTGAAATGAACATCGAATCCAGTTGAATCCAGAATGGAGTAGCTGGTGGTGAGGCGATTCAGCTCTTGCGGGTCCCCAAACTCAACATTGGGTTCACCATTTTGAGGAATCCCATCTCCTTCAGATCCGTTGGCATCGTTAGTCCCTGCGATTCCATCGCTACCCACATCATCCGTACCAGGATCCCAATCTCCATCATTATCAATACCATCCGTTGCCTGATCTTTAAAGGTTAAGAAATAGACATGATCTGTTAAGGCTTCCTGGTCCAGGATGTGCGCGTCTACCGAGCCCGTTCCGGCAATACCAATGTGGTCCATGGGAATTTCACCTGAAGAAGCAGTGTAGCCTGGTGCTTTAGGTCCAGGAGTCACACCAACGGTATTGATATCATAAAAAATCTCGCCTGTGGGTGAGACTGAAATAAACTTAGTGTTTTCAGAAGGTAGAATATCTGCGCCTTCATCTCCACGGTCGTAGGCTACGACTGCGTAATAATAGGTGCGGCCATTCAATACGTCCGAATCAGTATAGGTGTGTTGAATACCGCTGTTCGTACCGAGATAGTATGTATACCCGTCTGTTTGTTCAAAAAGATCTTCACTTGGGTAGAAGGGACCTGAGATATCATTAATCAAATCAAATTGTTCCAGGAAATCATAACCTTCAATAACACCCAAACTATTTGTAATAGTACGAATATCGTTAAAATTTGGATCCGTAGCCCGGTATATTTTGTATCCTTCAAAATCTTTAATCTTGAGCACAGGATCAATAGATTCTTCTGCTCTTCGATCCCAGTAGAGTGTAACCTCACCATCACCGGGAACTGCTCCTAGCGTGGGTTTCAGGGGTGCTGATGGAAAGCGGTAATCACTATCATAAATGTCTTTTACTGTCTCCAGATTTTTCAATAAGTCAGTGATATCCTCACCGTAAAGGAGTCCAATAGAAAATCGTTCCGTTTGACCTGCTTGTAGCGGAAAATATCCCGAGCTATATATGAAATCACCATCTTCACCAGATTGAGGTACACCATCCTTGATTGATTCGGGCACATCGAAAAAGCCAGGAGCCATCATATCCCAGAGAACTTCATCGTTCTTCATGGGAATATCACCGGCAGGGGCAAAATAATTAAAGGAAGTCAGACCGATCTGATCAGATTCATCTGGATCTTTGCTATCGAAATTCGGTTCTCCCTCATCCGGCCAACCATTACCTTCGGTTCCATCCGCATCGTTTGTGCCGGCTACACCATCGGTGCCAACATCGTCAAATTCCGAGGACCAATCACCGTCATTGTCTTCACCATCATCACGACGTTCATCAATAAGACTGTTTAATTCTCCAAAACCGGTCACATAGTCAATGTAGATGGTGGGATTGATGACATCGAAAAGTACATTTCCATCCTGATCCCGACGCACCTGGCGATAATGGAGGTTGTAATTCTCATCTATCAGCCCATCAAGGTCGTTATCAATTCCATCGTAGGCGTTTGGGTTTGGTTGCAAGATCATTTCACTGGGATCAAGTGGGTTGGGGAGTAGAATCTCATTCCCCTCTGGTTTCAGAGTATCGCCGGGTGTCAGCACCAAACTCAGACCACGAGTCACAATTGTTTGAGTGCCAGCACCAAGTTGAATGACTGTACGCTCATAATCTTCATCAATAACGATCAGGGACTCTCCTACTTCAAGAACGCGCTCAGCGAAATCTTCCTCGCTAAAAACATTACCCGTTCCAAAATCTACTGCATCACGATCGTTATCAATTCCATCAACTGGATTTCCAGGACTCTCCAGGAAGGCGTAGCCAACCATGCCAACATCATTACCGACCCAATTGGTGTTTCGGCCCACATTATTATCATAATCACCGGTGAAAGTCAGATCACGATCCACATCAAAAAAGGACCAGTCATCGTCATATTCTCCTGGCCGATCGTCGGTACCGGTAACTCCCACATAGGTACCTACCAATGCGCCGAAAGTCACTCTGGAATAATCTGTTGTACTTGTATTGGTAACTTCATAAAGCCAAAAAATAATATCCTGAGCCAGAAACTGACCCCACTGCATGCCTCTAACCCGTACTTCTAAACCAAGACCACTGCGGTTGAGATTGGTACTATCCGGCTTGAAATCAACCCCATATATATTATTTGCAGCAAAATTGAATTCTTTATCATTGGCATCATCCATGACATAATAGCTCTCTTCAGAGGCATTAGCTTCCTTGCCAAAGTAGCCATTCCAGGAACCGGCCCAGCCGTCGGGAGAGTAACTGGGATTATTTGGATCTGCAATATCCGGCCAGAAAGGGGGCCAACTGGTAGGGTTATTACTCATGGCCACTGAGCCCTGAAGCGGATTATCATAACCACTGACCGGCTCAAATCCCCAACGCTCTCCTGTGGGACTTTCTTCATTACCACCCAAGGTTGGACGACTGATTGGTGAGACAATTACAGTTCTGAATGTCACCGGATTTCCGTCAGTATCCAAGGTTGATACCTCGGCTCCAATCAATGGACTAACATCCCCGATGTATCCATTGTTCTCATGAATCCAGGCCCCACGGGGCCCTTTTTCAGCAGGCTGGCCCACAACGCCCCAATTTCCATAAACTGTTTTTACCAGATTCCCTTTATGCACCGCTGATTTGCGATAGGGACGGCCACTTTCTGCAAATGCAACGACTTGCATCATAAACAGAATAGTCATTAATAATAGGAAATAACCAGCTATGTTCTTCTTAATCATATATAATACTTGCATACCAGCCCTAAAAAGAGAGCACGAGCCCAAATTCGATTCGACGGGGTTCAGAGTAATAGGTTTCGTCACGGAACCATTCTTCAACCGTATTTACATATTCTCCTAGATTCAATCCCTCAACCTGTTTTTGATCGGGAGTAAATGTTGCCAGCCCGGATTTTGCATAAACATTGGTCTGGTTGAGATGATCAAATAAATTTTGAATTCGCAGGAAGAATTGACTGTTTTGACCCATCACTTCCACATTGTAATACGCATTCAGATCGGCACTAAGCAGGATCGGTTTGGTAGCCGCATTTGTGAGTAAAGTGTTCTCAGCTGCCAGGTTAGGGGTGTAGGGTAGTCCGGATCCATAATTCCCGATCATACTAGTGCCCCAATTGCTGGCCCTGTAAGCCAGAGACAGGTTCACCGTATGACGCTGATCCCAATTTAAGGGTCGTATATAGATGCCTGGTTCTACGCCATCATTAACTGCATTTCTAGCCTCTTCGGCATCAGAGGCAGTTCCTTCGGCCACCTGGAATGTATAATCCAGATTGGCGGTTATCCCAGAAGGACTATAATAGTTTAGCGCCAGGACAGCACCCTTAATATGGGCAAAATCACCGTTCTCCACCTTATTGTAGTAAGCTGAACCACCGAATAATTCTATTTGAGCTGCATTCGTTCCCACCAAGTTTCGAATATCTCGAAAATAAGCAGTAACCTCAAAGGACAAACCATCCATAACTTCCTGGTTAATACCGATCTCCCCACTGATGGTCTTCTCAGGTTTTAGATCAGTGTTACCCACCCAGCCAATATTTCCGGTACCGCTATCCAGATCATAGTCAGGATTCCGGTAAAGCATCTCAAAGCGGGGTAATTGGAGGAAATGACCATAAGAAACATGGATCACACCTTTATCAGTGATGGGAAAACTGGCTCCAAAACGGGGACTAACTTGAATCTTCTCTGAAGCAGGTGTATACCAGTATTTAGCGCGTTCTTCAACCGTTTTTTCCCGGTCTCCACTATCTCCGTAGATCCCATCCCCATTCACATCAACATAAATATTTTCCACTTTAAGCGGTGCGTAGATACTGGGATCGGAAGGGTCTGCTAATACGGTCCCATCCGGTTCGAAATAATCAACACGCACGCCAAGGTTAATGATTAATTCACTTAACTCTATTTTGTCTTGAAGGTACCCGGATATCTCATTTGGATTATGCTTATACGAACTATTATGAATGGTCGATTGATCAAAAATCCGCGGGTTTTCCATAATCCCACTATCTGTAATTAAATTTATACTGGTCTTGTTTGCCGGGGGTTGCAAAGAACTGTCCTGCATGGTTAAGGTATGTTGCCGATACTCAAAACCGGTTTTTATCTGATGGCTGGTTCCTCGCTGATGTGTCATATCAAATTTTATCAGATTCGTAAGACTTTTCCTGGCAAACCGCCCATTGTTTGAACCACCCACGTGAAAACTGTAAGAATCTACCCGAACATCAAACAACTCCTGATAAATGAAGTAGTCATCAGCGTTATTCTGAAAATACTTTTTACTGGCTGTTGAGGCACCTAATGAGTAGAAAGTCCGGTTACTTAAAGCGTGGGTAAGTTTAACAAAAAAGTTGGAGTTAATCGTATATTTAGTGAGATTTCCGTAAGGATTGAGCCGATAGTCCCGTTCATAATCCTGCCACTTGTAATCAGTATAGGATCCTTGAATCGAAATATTCATCAGCGGAATAATTTGGTAATTGATCCGAGCATGCGTGTAAAGTCTTCGATTCCACTGCATGGGAACGATGGATCCATCTCCCACACTATTGGCATGATTGTCGTGAATATCATCAAACTGGGCACCCAGTAAACTATCTTTTAGAGAGGTGTATTCACCATCAGTAAGCTCACCCTGTGCCGGTATATCAACTGTCATATTGGCGAGTAATGTATCAACCGCTGAATTTGTCCCTAGCGTATACAATCCTGCGGAGCTTGGAAGTGAAACAGCCCAGGGGTTAAACTGATGTTCCCCATTTAGCCAGCCTTGCCAGTACACATTACGATGGGTTAAACTTATATCTAATTTATCCTTGATCACCGGTCCATGCAGCGATATCTCAACATTTTTAATGGTCAAAGGGTTGACGTCTTCCAAGCCACTGTAGATATCACTATGCCCGCTTAAATAATCACCAGCATAAGTGGTAATCTGGCCGCCCCATTTTCGATACCCGGTTTTGGTCGTGATATTGACAATACCGGACATGGCCTGACCATATTCAGCATTAAAAGCGCCTGATATCACTTGCAACTCTTGAATAAGATCTTTGGAAACTTCTACCAGCTGACCACCATCATATACATCAGTAACTGGTATTCCATCTATCCAATAGGCAATTTCCCCTGATCGTCCCCCACGCATATGTCCATCAACCATACCAGCCTGCAGGTCAATAATTTCCCCAACATCAGTAACCGGCATTGCTGAGATCTGTTCCGCGGTAACGATGGCAGCTGTGGCGGTAAGATCTTTGACAATTGTTTCACGCTTTGCGATAACTTCAACGATGGTTCCAGACTTCAATACTTCAGGAGATAATTCAAATTCAAGTGGCGTGGTAAGATCAGCCCGCACGTATACATCGGAAATGCGCAGTGTCTGATACCCGATCATGGTTGCTTTAACGGAGTATTTACCAGGAGCGATCCCCATAATAAAAAAACTCCCGTCAAGATTAACGGAAGCTCCCAGTTGGGTATTATCGATGATTACGTTACAGCCAATTAAACCTTCGCCACTCTCACTATCTTTGACTGTCCCTGAAATTTTTCCTGTAGTCCCAGAGAAAACCGTAGAAACAGTAAAAATAATTACGGCCAATAGGCTAAGCATATTGCGATAGTTTTGAATCATCGAAAAACTACACCACTCCTGATTTTAATTAATTAGTAACCCTACTCTGAGTTACGCTTTGGGAAGGTATGAGCAACACCCCCCCATGTCAAGATAATTTAGGCCGACTTTACAAACATGATTTATCCCATGTTCAGTTCGCCGGAACCTTGAGGATACTATTTCTACCACCATAGGGATCCGTGGAGAAATCCGCTGCCTGCGGGTCGGCCAGCCACGTCTCTCCATTCAGGACGAATTTATAGTTGTAATCTCCCGGCTTAAGGGGAACTTCAATAAATAGACTGTCACCTGCTCTGAAACCTGAATAGTCCTGCGGGCTCCAATTGTTAAAATCTCCGGCAACCTGGAGCGTTTTAACCAGGGCTTGCGAATCAATATAAAATAATCGGATAACATGATAATCCCTGGACAGACGATTAGAAAAGGTGACGCGGGTTGGGAGACCGGGTTGAACGGCGCCATCGAATTGCCAGACCGATAGACTATGGGGTGGCAAACGCAGCCACAATTCCTGCTGCTCAAGTCGGAGTACGCCAGAACCATAGATCTGATGAGTAGTGCGTATTTCCAAACCGGTCAATTCCGGTACTGATAAATACTCTTCAGTTGAGGCAGTATTAAAAATCGTTAGCAGTTGCTCACCCTGCCCGCTTCTGATAAACGCATAAACAGACCAATCCTGGTAAATCTCATTGAATTGACCAGACACTAGGGCTGGATGCTCATGGCGCATACGAACCAGCTCGGTAAACTGAGCTTTCATTTCTGCCTGAGCTTGACTGAATTGTTTGGGATAGGGTATGCGGTTTAGATAATCCTGGGGTTCACCAGCAGCAGAGACTGGAGCATATCCTGGCAGGCCCAACTCTGTCCCGGAATAGATCACCGGCAAGCCCGGCGAGGTCATCAGCCAACCCAAAGCCAACATTTGTTTAGGCCAGGCATCTTCACCCAAATCAACATTAAACCGGGCCACATCGTGATTATCGATCAGGGTAGCAAAAGCAGTGGAACCCAGTGTCAGTTCAGATACCTCGTAGAACTCAGAGAAATCTTTCATCGAACCACCTTTATTAAAGGTATTCCGAATAGCATAGTAACCTGGAATATCGAAAAGATAGTCAAACCCAAGTTCAGCATAGGGACGAATCCGGTCGGCCTCTCCCCAGAATACTTCACCCAGCAGCAGAAAATCCGGACCTGCCAGTGATTTTATTTTTGGGTTGTATGCTCGCCAAAAATCCAGCGGAATATGCTTCACTGCATCCAGCCGAAATCCATCACACCCGGTTTCTTCAATCCAGTATTTTGAGACATCGTAAAGATATTGACTGACTGCTGGATTTTCCTGGGCCAAATCAGGTAAACCGTGGAGCTCCCCCTGCTCTATCTGCTGCTGATCCTGCCAGTCAGTGATGTCAAATGGTTGACCCTGTTTATCCAAATGAAACCAACTTATCTTTGATTCTTGATTGACCCAGGGATGATCAGCCGCAGTTTGGTTAAAGGGCATATCAAAGATGATCTTCAATCCGATTGCATGGGCTTGCTCAACCAAATCCTTTAAATCAGCCAAGGTCCCAAAGTGTTCATCTACTGCGTAGAAATCGATGGGATGATAACCATGGTAGGGCCACCAACCTACATAATCAGTGTTGGAATTATCTAGAAAGGGCGAGATCCAGATCATGGTGATCCCCATGGCTTTCAAGCTGTCCAGACTCTGAGTGATGCCAGCCAGGTCACCTCCCTGATAATGCTTAAGCGCTTCCGGGTTGTCTCCATCATAGGGTAAGTAGCTGTCTGGATTATCACCTGAATTGTTGCTGGAATCCCCATCAACAAAACGATCGATCAGAATAAAATACATGATCCCAGTGTCAGGCTGGGGTTTATCATCGGTACAACCCAAGAGGCTAAGTACCAACAGTAGAAATATCAGATTGAGAATTTTGATTTGTCTGAGCATCGTTAAGCATAGACAGATTCATCGTCAATTTCAACATAAAATCTTTGGCCTTGAATTGCTTTTGCATTTGGCTCCCCACGACATTCGTTTAGTTTCACGACCATGATTAAAAGTCTTGAAATAAATCTGACCGCAAAAGTCAAAGCTGCCGGCTGAGCCGGGAAAATTGGTCCAGGGGACCTGGACGATATTCTCTGTGGGTTGGATATTAAAACCCATCCCGATCTGCTGGTTGGTATTGATAATCACGATGATAGCGCTGTGTACAAACTCAGCGATGAAATCGCTATGGTCCAATCGTTGGATTTTTTTACTCCCATTGTGGATGATCCATACACCTTTGGCCAAATCACAGCGGCCAATGCCTTCAGTGACATCTATGCTATGGGAGCCCGCCCTATTACAGCCCTGAATATTGTTGGCTTCCCCGTTGATGATATGGATAATGAAATCCTCAAGGATATTCTCAGGGGTGGTTTAAACAAGATTGAAGAGACTGGTGCAGTTCTGGCTGGTGGCCATTCCATAAAAGATGATGAACTCAAATATGGACTTTCCGTCACCGGCATAGTTCACCCGGATAAGCTTATCTCGAATAAAGGCGCCCAAGCTGGTGACGCCCTGATCCTTACCAAAGCTCTGGGAACTGGAATTGTGGCCACGGCTTTAAAACAGAAGATTGCTCCAGATAATCAAGTTGATACCATGATAGACAGCATGACCCAACTCAATAAATATGCTGCTGAAATTGCGGTAAATTATCCTATCAATGCCATGACGGATGTGACTGGCTACGGGCTAATAGGACATCTGTTGGAGATGCTGGATGCCAGTGAAGTGGATGCCAGGATTTTTGCAGATCAATTACCGTTGCTGCCAGGAACGTTGGAATGGGCCGCAAAAAATGTTATACCAGCTGGGTTGGTAGCAAATCACAAGTTTTATAAACCACGAGTTGCCATTGGATCAAAAATCTCAAGAATCATGGAGCTGATCGCTGTTGATCCCCAGACTTCCGGTGGTCTGCTCATGAGCGTTCCCCATGATTCTGCTCAAGCACTCCTTGATGATCTTCAGGCTCACGGTGTAGATCAAGCCCGGATCATCGGTGAGATCAGCAACAGCAGTCTTGAGCCCCGCATTTCTCTGCAATAGCTGAACCAAAGCAAAACCCACTTTATACTAATTGGACTCCATAGTGCGCGTAACGTGTCATGCTTCGCGACCTCAGCAAGACACACATTTCGTCACCCTGAGGCTCTCGAAGGGTAATAGTACCATAATTTATTTAAGCGCAACATACGGGGATTCAGTTTTCTGCTAAAAAACAAAGAGGCTGTCCCAAAAATCGGGACAGCCTCTTTTTCAATAGATAAACTATAATCTATATTATTTCAGAAAGGTCATCTTTTCTGATTGTACAAATTCCGGTGTTATAATGCGGTAAATATAAAGTCCACTACTAACTGGAGTACCGAACTTATTAAGACCATTCCACTGCAGTTGATAAAAACCGGGCTGTTGATCTTCATTTACAAGATCGATGACGTGTTGTCCTCGAGCATTGTAGATCGTTAGAACAACGTGGGTGTTTTCCGGAATATCATATCTGATATTGGTAACCGGATTGAATGGATTGGGATAATTATCATAGAGGGCGAAAACGGTGGGAAGATTCGCATCATCGACACCTACATATATGTCCACATCATTATACCAATCGTATACCGTACTATTTGAATCTGGAACTACATAGACGCGTGCAGGACCCCCGTAAGGGAATTCAGCAGTCGCATCGTCCCAGCTACCATTTATTCTAAACTTATACTCCAGAGATTCACCGGGATATAAATCGGTCACTGTGATAGTATAGACAGAATCACCGTCGGTATCTGCCAGGTTCATAGGTGTATCACCCCAACCATTGAAGTTACCAGCAACATCTACAAAATCAGTCGCTGGGTCAAAGTTCTCCATTAGGGCCTGAACTGACATATTCATATCGAAGGTAACAGCAACTGGATCAATATTGTAACGTTCAGTTACCATATCAAAGTAGAGATTGGTGCTGACATCTTCAGAACAACGTAACTGGATAGCATCAATGGCCACACTACCACCAGCAGCAGTAATAGAACCATTACCTGTGATCCAGCCTGTTAGCTCGTCGTTTTCCAGATCAATTGACACCACTTGCCAGTCATCTTCAGCATAGGTGATCTCATGCCAGGGACCAGCTTCGTAGCCATCATCATCCTTGACAACAATTCTGGCCTGCATATCAGCATTTCCACCGCGGAGGTAGAAAAACATCTTCGAATCAGCATCAATTCTGTCAACCCGGTTGATGTTCCATAATCTGATAAACCAACCACCATCTACTGCAGGATCATCCAGAATAACCATTTCACCTGAGGTTGAATCTGCGTAAGCCAATGAATCAGTCACGGCAAAGGTAGAGGTTGTCAGGACGCCACTCGTGGAACCTGAGTAGGTAGGATGCGCCCAATGGCCAACATCTGTAGCAAAGTCGGTCATGATGCGATCGATGGGCAGGACACCAGGTATATCGAGTACAATATCAATTGTACTATTTTCAACTATGGCATTTCCCCATAGATCATGGATACCGTTAACCGTCATGGTGTAAACCGTATTCGGTACAATTGCAGCGATGTCCAGCAAGTAGATATAATCACTGATCATTGTTACGGCTGTGGGATTTCCAATTCCATCACTCACAGAATAATTCGCCAGGGTAAGTGCCTCTGCAGAAACCACAGGTTCACTGAATCTGACCTGAATTTTGGTTTCTGACACGGCAACGATTCCGGCGATTTCTGGAAGTATTGCATCAGTAAATAAATCATCCATCCCACGTGGGTTTAGGGCGTATGCTGATTCGTTATAATCCCAATCAACCACACCCACTACATCATAAACAGATCCAACAGTCATTGTAATGTCGGAAAGGTGATAGTTAACATTATCTCCAATCAGGAAGTTGGTAACCCCACCATCATCAGATAATTCATAGTAGTAGTCTGTGGAATTGAAAGACAGTACTGTAGCACCCTCTATCTTAACCAGCTGACCTTCCCACTGTTCGGCAGGATTGGTATCTGCAGCAAGAGAGCTATCAATTGTTGCACCGGTTATCATAGCTGGAAATGTTGGGTTCCCACTGGATTGGATTGCCAGTAATTCCGGGCTTTTCAACTCAGATAGATTATTATAAACATCCAGTTCACCAGTAAATAAGATCGAATCACCAACAGCTACAAGACCATCAAAGTCATAATCAAAAACCAGGACACCCATATAGGCGCCTTCACCATCACTGACCCATACATTATTGTAGGCATCATTGGCAGTTACAAGACCTGTATATGTAGCCGGTATAGACAGATCAAAGGTACCGCCAGGATTCAGAGCATTGGTATAAGCAATGGGTGAGATACCAGCGTAAAACAGTACCGTATCTACTGCTGCAGCATCAATCAGAGTATCTGCAATTGCATCGGCACCAATAGCGGCTGAAGCCACCAGGTGAACCAGAGCTGAATTCGTAGCATCGATATTAGCTGATGCAAAGGTTACACCGGCAGTTCCTGTCAAAGCATAATCGGCTACGTTTGCAGCAGACAAGTTCATTGAGTAGGTAATATCAATCTCTGTTTCACTGATTGAGGCAATTGATATAATGGTTGGAAGAATCGAAACATCGACCGCATCGTCCTGGTCGCGAGGATTGATCCGGTAACCATCATCATAAGAATCATAATCAATAACACCGACAACATCATATTCGCCGCCAACGTTCAGGGTCACATCACCCAGATGATAGTTCACATTATCACCCACGAGGAATTTAGTGACTCCCCCATCGTCAGTTAGTTCATAGACATAATCAGATGAGTTGTAAGCAAGGACCGTAGCACCCTCAATTTTAACCAATTGACCTTCCCACTGTTCGGCAGGATTTGTTTCAGGAGCTAAAGAACTATCGATTACAGCACCGGTGATCAGTGCTGGAACAACGGCATTTCCAGTAGATATAGTTTCCAGTAATTCTGGACTTTTCAACTCGGAAAGAAAATTATAAACATCCAGAACTGCAGTAAAGGTGATCTCATCACCAACCACTACCAAGCCTGAAAAACCTGAGTCATAAACCAGAACACCCATATAGGCATCGACTCCATCACTGACCCAGACGTTGTTATAGTCATCATTGGCAGTCACCACACCAGAGAATGTTGCTGGAATATCCAGAGCAATAGTACCGCCAGGATTTAAGGCATTGGTGTAGCCAATTGGGGTGATACCTGCATAAAATTCAGCTGTATCGACCATGGCAGCATCAACTACTGCATCAACCAGAAAATCACTTAGAATGTCCGCTGAAGCTACCAGATGAACCAGGGAAGCATCCACTGCATCAATCGTGGCAGATGTAAATGTCACACCAGCTGTTCCAGTAAGCGAATAATCAGCTACATCAACTGCAGTCATATCCTCAGAATAGACCAGTTCAATTTCTGTATCGCTGATTGAATAAGCAGATAGCAGAGAAGCTGGCACAACATTACTGATGCCAGGTGTGCGAATGGCTGCAATTTCCCAGTCACTATTAAAATAGACTGATCCACCTTGACCATCTGTTACTCTTGCTGAGGATCCAGAAGAACCATTGAGAATCAAGGTACCAGGGAGATTAAACTCAGTCTCAAGACCAGTATCAGGATAGTCGCCTCCAGCATAGATAACAGCATCTTCCTGAGCGGCACCAGAAACGGCTGCCAGTGATGTGCTGTAAACCGCAGCATTTGGAAAATCAGTTGCAGCCGCACCCTTTACCAGTGCAAACCCATCTGTTCCATTCTGAAAACTACTCCAGGCAGCATTTTGATCCGGTGTATAACCGTCAACATCTGTGACACCGGCTTCAGCAACTACATAAAAGCCATTTGCCGGAAGTGTTCCTGTCAAGTCTGTAGCTTGATAAATAACATCACCACTTCCATTCACAAAGACCAGCACATAGCTTTCAGTTGCTAAATCAATGGCTGAGTCAGTCGTGTTGTAGATTTCAATGTACTCAGAACTTGATGTGTTCGTATCAAACTCATTAATCAAGGCTGAACTAACTACATCAGCAACCTGAATTGTGATTGTTGCCAGTCCTGGTGAGGTGTATTCGTTGGCACCATCTGGTGGCGTCCACACATTCCAGTACTCAGTGTTATTATCTATGGTATAGAGATTACCTGCAGCATCGAAGGCAAGATCTTTGTTGCGTCCTTGTCCTGTTACAACAGTATCAATAATAGCACCCGTTACAGTACTGTGAACCACAACGTTACCTGAATATTCATTTGCCCATACAAGGCGATTGCTGGGTTCGTCCAGAGCAATTCCTCTTACCCCATACATATCCATGGGAATTGTCCAGAGTGTATCATCAAGTGTCAATGTTGTTCCCGTATAAGGGGGATACTTCAGGACAGGGTAGGCTTGATTAACGTCACCTCTATATTGGCTGAAATAGATGTTACCAGCGGCATCCACTTCAACATCTGACTGATAATAGCCACCATTGGGACGGGCAATAGCCAGCTCACCGGTGTAATTGTCCGGCAAAACATCATCCAGACCAATGGCATAATGCATGATTCCCTGACCAGTTGCATAATGCATATCAGCTGTATAAATAACACGATCTGCACCTGAACCATCAACCCAGTTTGCACTGATGTATTGATTTTCTACTCTATTATCATCATCCAAGACCAGGAGTGCGGAAGTAGAACTGATATTTGCATCAAATGCATACAGTAAATCAGCACCATATTCTGTCACAAAAACACGGTCATCCTCACCAATTGAGGTTTTACCAGGAGAATCGGAGGAACTATTCCAGGTAACACCACCATCAGAAAAGGTGATGTTATCTTGACTGGCATCATACATGTATAGACCTTTGCCATTGTAGATTGCCCCTGCGTTTCCACTGGTTCCTGCATAACCATTAGAAATGTATACTCTTCCAAAATATTCAC
>JAOZSM010000144.1 GCA_029939675.1 Fidelibacterota bacterium | reverse complement strand
ACAGCAGCGATCTTCAAAGTACCACGAAGACGGTTCACAACCAGAGTTGCCAAGGCTTCACCATCAACATCTTCAGCAATGATGAGCAGTGGACGGCCAGTTTGTGAGGTCTTCTCAAGGATAGGTAGGAGGTCTTTCATAGTGCTGATCTTCTTATCGTAGATCAGGATCATGGCATCTTCCAACAACGTTTCCATATTTTCAGCATTGGTTACGAAATAGGGGGAGAGGTAACCGCGATCAAACTGCATACCTTCAACAGTTTCCAGGTGCGTATCCATGGTTTTGGATTCTTCAACAGTGATCACACCATCTTTACCAACTTTGTCCATGGCCTCAGCAATTAAATCGCCAATGGCTTTGTCATTATTGGCTGAGATGGTTCCAACCTGGGCAATCTCTTCGTTGCTCTTAACGTCTTTACTAAGCTTCTGGATAAAATTTACAACTTGTCTAACACTAGCATCAATACCACGCTTGATTTCCATGGGATTCGCACCAGCAGTGACATTCTTGAGACCTTCAGTAACGATGGCCTGGGCCAAAACAGTGGCTGTGGTGGTTCCATCACCAGCTACATCAGATGTCTTTGAAGCGACTTCACGCACCATCTGGGCACCCATGTTCTCACGGGGATCATCCAGCTCGATCTCTTTAGCAACGGTCACACCATCCTTGGTAATAGTTGGTGCACCAAATTTTTTGTCGATAACAACGTTACGACCCTTGGGTCCCAGAGTTACTTTTACAGCGTTGGCCAGAACATCCACACCAACCTTAAGTCTACCGCGGGCTTCCTGATCAAATTCAATGTATTTTGCCATTTTTTCTTTTTCCTTTCAGTTATTTTAACGATTGTCAGTTAGAACTGACGCTATAATATTTTCAATAGTGCCCTATTGGCACTCCTACCTTTAGAGCGCCAAATTATATTCGGGTTACAAGCTGACTCCAAGAAAAATGATTGTTTATTATTGAGATTTTAATAAGGCAAAAATAGCTGAAAATCCAGGTCTGACGTCCCCGCAAAAAGTCCCTCTCGCCCGTCTTCGTAAAGCTTCGCCGCGGCAGGCAGAGTCTTGATATTTATAAGTTTAGATATGTTTGCGATATATGGTTGTGTTTAATGCATTTAGGGTACATTCTATGGTTTCTCAACTACTTTTTGCGGGATCGTTACTTTTGACTTTAAGACTTTCAGACCTTAAGACTTTCGATTCTATAAACCCGTACTCCCAAACCCACCAGATCCACGACTGGTCTCACTGAGTGTATCTACCAATTCAAAGGTGATTGGGGCACCATCCATGGCGACCAGCTGAAAGAGACGATCACCGAGTGAAACGGTATAGTTCTCTGATTTGATATTGTCTACCATGGCAATAATTTCACCGCGGTAACCGCCATCAATGAGTCCGATTGAATTAGACATTCTTAAAGGTGTTTTAGAGATACTGGACCGTGGAATCAGGTAGTAGGGTTGGCCTTCAGAGGTCTCACAGGATATCTGCAGCTTGAGGGGGACAGTTGCCCCGGCTGGGATGATCAGATCTTCCATGATGAACAGGTCTAGGCCAGCATCCCCCGCGTGATAGTGTCCGTGATTCTCATACTGTTGGCGGGCGTTAGAATTGTGAGGTCGAATCTTTATGTGCATGTTAACTCCAAAATATTACTAATGTTATTTTAAATAGTAATTGAAAGGTCCCTGAGTCCATCGAGGGTCCGGGGTTGGTAGGAGGGCTCAGCCTCCAGTATTAAAAAAGTGCCGGATCTTATAGCGCCAGGTTTTACGGTACTTCTGTTCAGCAATCCAACGCTCACGCCATTCCAGCCCAGGAGTGATCGTCGTAAACCCTAGGCTTTCATATACTCCAGCATGAATTCTTTGTCGCCAATCTAAATAATTCGGATACTTGCAGGATCGCAGGGGATGAACGGCATTGGTCAATAAAATGACAAAGATTTGATTATCAGGATCGATCCAGATGGATGTTCCTGTGTATCCAGTATGGCCGAAACTATTTGGACTCAAAAATACACCACCAGAACTTGCACCAGAAGGACTATCCCAACCCAGACATCGGGATCGGCCATCCTCATCCTCGGCCACCAGATTAGCACGCTGTGTGAAAAACTTAATGGTTTCCGGTTGGAAGATAACAGTATCGCCCAAAGTACCTTGATTCAGCATCATTTGGGCAAAACGAGCTAGATCCGAAGCAACTGAAAAAAGACCGGCATGACCGGTAATGCCACCCAGCGAATGAGAATTTTCATCATGCACATAACCATGGATGAAGCCACTATCGATTTCACTGTATTCAGTGGGTACGATCTGATCCAGCGGATTCTGGGGTAGATAACCAGTGGCATACATAGCCAAAGGTTTGAAGATCAGACTGTCGGTCAGGGTTTTTAGATCGGTTCCTGAGACGTGTTCAAGCACTTTTCCGAGGGTGATTAGACCTATGTCTGAGTATCGATACCTGGTTCCCGGCAGTGTGTCCAACTCAGCCTGAAAAACACTATCGAGACGGGATTGCAGATCAGGGGCATCCATGCTATAAAAGCGTTTGAATGGTTTCATACCAGCCGTATGGGTCAGAAGCTGTTTAATGGTGATGGTTGCTTTCAACGCAGTATTGAGCGAGTCCGGACCGGTAAATTCAGGCAGATAACTGACCACAGTCGTATCCAGATCAAGTTTGCCTTGCTCATAGAGCTTCATGGCGGCTGAAGTGGTGGCGATCACCTTAGTCACCGAAGCCAGGTCAAATACATCACCGCGATAGGTATTACGCTCATGCGAGTAGGTATGCGAACCAAAATATTCATGCAAAAAGATCTTGCCCTCTTTAGCGGCCAGCAGGACACCACCCGGCCAGGCGTGTTCAACTAGGGCCTGATTAACATAAGGCATTACTCTACCAGGATCTGCACCAACTTCTTCAGGTGCCACATGGAACAATATCTTTTTAACAGGTTCAATGACAGCAGTTTGAACTGGGGTACTCCGAAATACGATATCACGCTGAAGCCCTTGCCCCCGAGTGGCGATTCCCGGGATGGAAATTGGCAGCAGGCCGGATATTTTAGATTTACCCAGAATAGCCGATGCAACAGCAGCTTGCATTTCTGGCTGGGTAGTATAGGCAACGATATACGCCGGAATATAGGGGAAATCCTGAATCAGATAAGGTGTGCCAAAACTGCTAACTAGCAATCGATTAGTTCTGTTGGCCAATGCTTGAATAAAGCTACTCTGTTTTTCGGGGAGCAGAACCCGGTTTTTCTTCATTTTTGTATGGGAATAAATATTTACAATTACTTGGGCAGAATCAGGAATTCCGGACAGAATGCCAGCATAATACGCTTGTGGATCACTACTATCCAAGGTGTAGGACACTGCACCAGGAATTGCATGCTTAAGTTGCCTCCTGATGGTTGTCATATCATGATCTGAAGCCCAATCTTTGATATCAATCAAATAAGTCGTATCATTTTCATGAACTTGGAGCGGCAGCATATTCAAACTGTCCTTGACTAGAGTAACCGCCTTTTGCATGATCAAGTTGGCAGTTTTCTGGTTATGACTATTGCCATAGGCCCGTTGAGTGTCAGTCAGACTAAGGGTCTTCTTGCGATCTAAACCCAGTTTGGATTTCAGGGTTAAAATACGCAAAACGGATTCATCGATCCGGGCCTCGCTGAGCAGGCCATCGCGGACTGCTTCTTCCACATAATCAATGGATTCTAGATAGTTGTGATTCTGGATAATGATGTCAGAGCCGGCTTTGATGGTTTGAATGAGTGCGTATCGATCTGAATACTCATTAGTAATACCACCCATAGCCATGGCATCCGTGATGACGACTCCAGCAAATCCCATTTTTTTACGGAGGATGTCATGTAGCCAGAAGGGGGATAAGGAAGCAGGCGTTCCAGGTTCCATCTGAAATGCTCCTGCATCGAGATGGCCGACCATGATCACATCTACACCAGCATCGATCATTGCCTGAAATGGTTTTAACTCGATTGACCATAATCGTTCAGGATCACTGGGAATTTGGGCCAGAGAACTATGCGAATCAGTCTGTGTATCGCCATGACCAGGAAAATGTTTGGCTGTTGAAAGCATCCCACCAGCGTGAAGTCCCTGCATAAAGCGCGTTGCATACTGGATAACCTGATCAGGATCTTCACTAAATGCCCGAGTATTGATGATGGGATTGGCCGGATTGTTATTCACATCGACCACTGGCGCTAAAGCGAGATGGATCCCCAGTGCACGACCTTCTTCAGCGGTGATTCTGCCGGCTTCATAAGCCAGATCAGGGTCGCCAGTAGCTGCCAGAGCCATGGGCCAGGGTAAGGCCGTGCCGCCCTTAAAACGCCGTTTCAATCCATACTCTAAATCTGCCTGAACTAAAATAGGCACAACTGAACGACTTTGCATTTCGTTCAAATAAGTCTGGGCAGCAGAAGCGTCACCACCCCACACATGGAGGGAACCGATACCATCTGTATCAAGGATCTGCTCTATTTCCTGCCATCGGGCAGATTCTGCAGATAAATAATCCAGACGCATGTGATAAACCATCATCTGAGCGATTTTCTGTCGCAGGGTCAGTCGTTTAAGGGTTCGTCTAGCCCATGGCGTGGCATCAACTGCTGGAATAGGAGTGGTGCAGCTAAGGATAAGCAACAAGATAAATCCGCCTAAAAGAGGCTTGGTCATACGCTGGGTCATTTGCAGTATTCCTGAATTAGTAGTTTGGTGGGTTGGCCTAAAAATGGGTGAAGGGTGTATTGTCAGTAGCCAGTGCTCGGATCAGTTCTTCCTGGGGGTTTGATAAGCTAAGATTTCTCCGTTTGAGTACTCGTTGGGCGGTGCCGATGGCTTTGTCCAACTCGTGCGTGCCATTGCCCCATGAGAATGAAGGAATTGCCCGGGGCGGAAAATCTGCCTGGAAAACATTACAGAAGGGGCCAATGAAGGTACCAGTATTCAAGCGTACACCAATGGCGGTTTTACTGTGATCACCTATAACAGAACCTAGAAACTGACGATTCGTATCATAGTTGTTACCATCCCAGGAGACTCGAATGGGCTGATAGTTATTCTTTAAATTGCTGGTGGCTGTTCCAGCACCCAGATTGATCCAGGAACCCAGAATGGAATCTCCCAGGAAGCCTGCGTGACTTTTGTTAGTGTAGGGATGAATAATTGAATTTTTAATTTCACCTCCCAGGTTGCAAACCTGACCCACTACTGAATGTCGAATGGATGTGGAAGGTTTCAGGGAACTAAGCTTACCGAGATAGAGCGGACCTTCCAGCGATGAGAAGGGGCTGATCTTAGCATCCTCATCGATGATGATTGGTCCCTGACTGGCATCAAGATGGACATACCTACCGATTTGGGCTGTATTATGGATAAAGATATGACGTTCATCAAGAGTGGAAAGGTGGGTAGGCAGTTTCGTTAGATAATTATTTTCTGCTTTCCAGAGCGAAAGGTCAAAGTCCAGGGCCGGAGTGATCAGGTCCAGATAGTTCCAAATCCAGTTTGGAGTGGTTGGGCAATTGTCCAGGTCGCACTCGATTGGGTTTAATTGAGCTAATTCCCGGTGAAATTTTGGAGAGAAGTCAATCATCACACCTGGTTTGGCAGCGAGGAGAACTCCATCTTTAATGATGGCTGTATTTTGCTGATCAGCCAGGGTAGCGATAAGTGATGGATAAAGCCAGGCTGGTGTGGCGGCATTCAGGAAAATTGTATCAGCGGCCGCTTTTTGATTAATCTGCACATTTTCCAGTTTCTCAGACAGGGTGTCTAAAAGAATTGGACGAACCCACAAATGGATGCTTTCCTCAGGGAATATTCTGGCAACTCTTTCCAGGTTGGAATAAATCCCAAAGCGTAGTTCTGCCACAGATTTTAACAGAGTCAGGGGTCCAAAAGGAGCCAGGTTTTCTGGTTCAAATATAATGAGAGATTGCATAAAAAAATCCTATAGCTATGGCAATTTGGTCAATTGGTCATTGAATGTAAACCAGGTCCCAAATGAATCAATGCACAAAGCGTTGGTATTAGTAAGTAAATATGATTAACTTACTGCCCTGATAATTAAAGTGTAAGCGTAGATTGTAAAGAGCCGACCAACAAACTTGATTGAGTTGCGTAGGTGGAAAATGCGTTTGTTGTACTTCGGAGTAATGTATGAAAAAATCGAATTTCCATTTTGTCCGCCAGATCAATGAGATTTCCGTTTTACGGATCGTTCGTGATGAGGGTCCCATATCTCGATCTGAAGTGGCTCGTAAGATGGGAGTATCCAAAGTCATAATTGGTGGTATTGTCAAGCGCCTGTTGGGAACCAATATTCTATTCGAAATTGGCAAGGGGCCCTCTACTGTTCAGGGGGGGCGACGTCCTGTTATGCTGGAGTTTAATGCGGATGCAGGTCTGGCTGTCGGAATTGAGGTTCACTTACACCGGGCCAATATTCTGATTACTAATATGAATGCAGAAATCCTGCATGAAAGTATGGTAAATTTCTCAGACAACACAAATCCAAAATCCATCCTTCAGCGCATTGTGAAAAACATTGAAAAGTTGGTGGGTGATGCTGAAAAAATGCGATCAATTCTGGGCGTAGGTCTGGCTTTACCCGGTCTGATGGAATATGAGTCCGGCTCGATTTTTAGTAGTCATTCATTAAAAGCCTGGGAAGGATTTCCGATCAGGACTTTTATGGAAGATGCTCTGGACACCAAGGTATATATTGAGAATGATGTAAAGACCATCACTCTGGGTGAATACCATTGGGGCGCCGGCCAGGATGCCCGTAACGTAGTTTACCTCTGGCTGGGAGAAGGTCTTGGAGCAGGTATTATCATTAATGGTGAAATTTATCGTGGGATAACCTCTTCAGCCGGAGAAGTGGGGTATACCGAAATTTCTGCCCGGGGAATTGATCGGGGCAAATTTCCCATATTATATCATGGTCAGCACCGTTTCGGAGAAATTCTTACTACGCGCAATCTGGAATCACGAATGGAAGCGTCTATTAGGTCAAATGATCGATCCACCCACATGGATAAAGACGATATTAGCTTGGCTAATATAGCAGCAGCAGCAAAAAAAGATGATGGCCTGGCGCGAGATGCGTTGAAAGAGTTTGGACAACTATTAGGAGTCCTGACTATCAGTGTGATCAATCTATTTAATCCTGAATTGATTATCATGGGTGGCCCTGTCATTGATAAGTGTCCCTATGTTTTGAAAGAGGCCACTGAAAAAGCCAAGGAAGATGTACTTTTAGTGCCTGCTGAAGTAGTGAAGATCAAGGCAGGTGCCCTCAAGAACCGCGCAGGAACCCTGGGAGCTGTCGGTATGGTGCTTCAGGATCTTTTTAAGCCACCCATTGTAAATATGGCGACTTATCGATCACTGATCGTTCCTGAATAATACCAATTGGACTAAAGATAAATTAATTATTTTGAAGTTCGATCGATCTGATCACGGAGTGACGCAGCTT
>JAOZSM010000019.1 GCA_029939675.1 Fidelibacterota bacterium | reverse complement strand
ATGCCTCTTATCGGAATCTATTGGGTGGCAAAGGTGCCAATCTGGCCGAAATGAGCGGAATAGGAATCCCTGTTCCTGCCGGTTTTACAATTACCACAGAAGTTTGTACAGAATATAATAAGATAGGTCAGGATCCAACCGTTGCACTGATCAAGGCCGAAGTTGAAGCTGCTGTTTCCCAGACCGAAATAACCATGGGTGCAAAATTTGGCGATCCGGAAAACCCATTGCTACTCTCTGTACGGTCTGGCGCCAGAGTCTCCATGCCGGGTATGATGGATACAGTTCTGAACCTTGGTTTGAATGACAGTGCCGTGTTAGCACTTGCCAAAAAATCAGGCAATGATCGGTTTGCCTGGGACTCGTACCGTCGCTTTGTCCAGATGTTTGGTGATGTTGTTCTGGGTATGAAACCAGAATCAAAAGAAGATATCGACCCTTTTGAAGCCATTATGGAAGAGCTTAAAGAAGCGCACAACTATGAGTTAGATACTGAATTTACGGTTGAGGACCTACAAAATCTGGTGAAAAAATTTAAAACTGCGGTGACCGAAAAAACCGGGAAAGAGTTTCCGGATAACCCTTGGGATCAACTTTGGGCTTCTGTTATGGCAGTTTTCGATTCCTGGGAAACACCTCGCGCTATTTATTATCGCAAAATGAACAAAATCCCAGGCGACTGGGGTACAGCAGTAAATGTTCAAGCTATGGTTTTTGGGAATATGGGTGACAATTCTGGAACAGGAGTAGCCTTTACTCGTGACGCCGGAACTGGGGAAAATGTTTTTAATGGTGAATACCTGATCAACGCTCAAGGTGAAGATGTGGTTGCTGGTGTCCGTACTCCCCAGCAGATCACAAAATTAGGATCAGAACGTTGGGCTGTTTTAGCAGATGTAACTGAAGCTGATAGAGTTGAAAACTTTCCTTCCTTAGAAGAATTGATGCCCAAAATCTACAAAGAGCTGGATGCCATCCAAAATAAACTCGAAGATCATTATAAAGATATGCAGGATGTAGAATTTACCATTCAGGATGGGAAACTCTGGATGCTGCAAACCCGTAGCGGAAAACGGACCGGTGCCGCCATGGTCCGGATTGCCATGGAAATGCTAGAGAACGGTGAGATTGATGAGCAAGAAGCCTTGATGCGGGTTGAGCCCAACAAGTTGGACGAATTACTCCACCCTGTTTTTGATAAAGCAGCCATGGCCTCTGCAAAATTGCTGACCAAAGGTTTGCCCGCTTCTCCCGGAGCAGCAACCGGTCAATTAGTATTCTTTGCAGATGAAGCTGATAAATTCACCGAGACCATTCTTACCCGGATGGAAACCTCTCCTGAAGATTTAGAAGGTATGAATATCGCCAACGGAATTCTTACCGCTCGCGGTGGCATGACCTCTCACGCTGCAGTTGTAGCTCGAGGCATGGGTAAATGTTGTGTCTCTGGTGCTGGCGAATTGAAGATCGATTATAAAGCCCGTACGCTAACCATTAAAGGTGAGCTCTTTAATGAGGGGGACTGGGTTTCCCTCAATGGTTCCACCGGTGAGATCTTCCTGGACAAAATCAAAACCATTGATCCTGAAGTAAGTGGCGATTTTGCTAAACTCATGGGCATGACTGATAAATATGCTCGGATGTATGTTCGCACCAATGCTGATACGCCTCGTGAAAGTCGGATTGCTCGCGAATTTGGCGCCAAGGGAATTGGTCTTTGCCGGACAGAGCACATGTTCTTTGAAGGTGATAAGATTGTTGCCATGCGTGAAATGATCCTGGCTGATGATGTTGAAGGCCGTGAGGCTGCTCTGGAAAGACTACTGCCCATTCAGCAGAAAGATTTCGAAGGCATTTTTGAAGCCATGCAGGATCTACCTGTTACTGTCCGTCTCCTTGATCCACCACTGCATGAGTTTGTACCACATGACGACAAAGGTCAGCAGGAAATGGCTGATGTTATGGGTGTTTCTGTTGCTGATATTAAAGCAAAAGTCGAAGATCTATCAGAATTCAACCCCATGTTGGGTCACCGTGGTTGTCGTTTAGGAAACACCTACCCAGAGATCACTGTGATGCAGACCCGGGCAATCATGGGTGCTGCTCTAGCACTTAAGGCCAAAGGCATTGTTGCCAAGCCTGAAATCATGATTCCGTTGACGGGTACCCTGACTGAGATGAAAATGCAGGAAGATATCGTTCGCGATACCATCAAAACCTTGTTTGCCGAAACCGGTGATTCAATTGATCATTTGGTAGGTACCATGATTGAGATTCCCCGGGCAGCTCTAACAGCAGATAAAATTGCAACCAGTGCTGAATTCTTCTCCTTTGGAACTAATGATTTGACCCAGATGACCTTTGGTTATTCTCGTGATGATGCTGGTAAATTCCTCCCGGTATACCTTGAAAAAGGCATCCTGAAGAATGATCCCTTCGAAGTACTTGACCAGGAAGGTGTTGGTCAATTGGTTGAGATGGCCTGTAGACTGGGTAAAGAAACTCGTCCTGACATTAAACTGGGAATTTGTGGCGAACATGGTGGTGAACCAAGTTCAGTTGAATTTTGTCACAGGGCCGGTCTGGATTATGTCAGTTGCTCACCTTACCGTGTACCCATTGCAAGATTGGCTGCAGCACAGGCGGTTATCCGCGAAGCTTGATCAGTCCAGTCTATTGTTTAAAAAAAACGCCTGGCTTTTGCCAGGCGTTTTTAGTTTAATTGTCATTACAACCAAACCCCATTCCGGATATAGTAGAATAGGGGATAGGCTGAAACGAGTATTACAAAAGCCAGATTGAACAGGATAGATAACTTTAAAACCTTGAGCTGAATCCCATAGAAAAGTTTTAGAAATAAAGCAGCAACTCCAAAGAAAGTTCCACTTAACAGCAAGGCGTAAATTAGATAACCCACATAGAAGTAGTCACTCTGCAGTAAGCAGAAAGGACACTGATGGCTGGGCAATTCATATATATAGGTGCTGAAAAAACTGATCATGGCTAATAGGCCAAAAGCTAAAAAGAATAGATTGAGAATACCCGTCCAAATCACATCCCGGCGCAAGCTGGTCCAGATCAGTAGCACAAAAATAGCGTAAAAAGAAGGCAGCACAATTCCGTTAGGAATTTTGAGTAATTGTCCGGTAAAACTGGTATTGGCAGCATTGAAAACTGTACCGCAGCAACTCACAATCTCTTCAGGATTTATGTCGGATAGATAAAGGTATTGTAGACTTAATTCAATTAAGAAAAACAGGTAAATGGCAATAAAATACCTAAACTTTTTTACGGTATAGTTATAGTTCTCGGTTTTTTGGTCTTCTCGATCAATTAGCAACCAGAAGCCATACAGATAGATGCTGAAAAGTTTGATAAGCAGGACATACAGGCCATAGGGCGAAGCATTGGTAACACCTACGCCACACATGGCACCCGGAATAAAGTTTGAGAGTTTGTCCAGGGTAAAGATAAAAAAGGCAAAGCTGAAGATTTTGATGAATAATGAGAAACGGATAATGGTAGAAACCAGATAAGTTTGACGTTCCAGTCGGTATTGCAGGGCTGTAGTCTGATTTAGATCAAAGCGTTGTTGAATCCCATAAGCCAGGAAAACAGCCAGGGAATTGAAACCCAGGAGTAAGACATCTTCAATAAAAATAATAATAATTTCAGGGCTTAGCAGGATACTCACTGAATTTCACCATGGGCGATGTCGATCACTTGATCAACCCACTCCAGTTCGGAGAATCGCGGGTCATGGCTTGCCAGTAAGATCGTAATTCCCTTTGCCTTCAGATCATGGATAATATGCAGAAAGGATTCGATCAACGCTTGATCCAGGTTGGCCGTTGGTTCATCTGCCAGAATGATCTTGGGTTGGTTGATCAAAGCCCTGGCAATAGCTACGCGCTGTTGCTCACCACCAGAAAGATAGCGAACTGCAGTATTAATCTTATTGGTTAAAGTAAGGTCAGTCAGAATTTTCTCAGCGCTTAATCGAATTTCACTGGTTGTTTTTGCAGAGGGAATCAGCGGCAGGGTTATGTTGTCATAAACGGACAAATCATGGATGAGATTGAATTTCTGAAAAATGACTCCAAGCTTATCCCTGCGCATAAGCGCCGCAAAACTATCGGGGATTTTTGCAATAGATTTACCGTCAATGATAACATCCCCTCGTGAAGGCTTGACCAGCCCTGCTATGAGTGAGAAGATACTGCTTTTCCCGCTACCACTAGCGCCCCGTAAGAGGGTGAGTTCATTTTTCTCAACAGAAAGGTTTATGTTTTTAAGTGCTGTCATCTCATTGGGCAAACCTGAGTTGAAAATGAGATCAACTGAGTCAAGTCGAATCATCGCATCACCTCATCACCTCATCTGCATCAATGATGGCTGTTTTCCAGGCTGGGATAATTGTGGCAAGAATATAAACCGGCACAATGGCCATGAAACTCAAGCTCAGGATGTGGATATCAATCACAGGAATGAGTTGAAAGGCTGGCTTCAAATTTCCTGCTCCAATAAATAGATTTCTCAAAAGCGGTGCATTCAGGATGTAAACAAAGAAAAAGCTGAAAGCAACACCGTTAAAGAATGAGAATAGCGAGACAAATCCGCTTTCCAGTAATTTCAGGAAAAGAACATCCTCCACTCGCCAACCAACAGCCTTCATGATGCCGATCTCACGTTTTTCTTCCAGACTTAACCCACTGGCCTTATCATAAATCATCGTGAAAAAGGCCATAAATGCGGGAATGAGCAGCGCCAGAAACAAACCAGACTTGTAATCAAAAATATTCTGATAGGAGGTATCTATTTGATCTTTTCCAATAATCCGACAATCAGGGTACAGGAATTGAATTTTCTGTTTTACAATCTCAATTTCAGCTGGATTGGGGACTCGAACCACAATATCAGTTGCATCATCTTCGTAGATATCAAATAGTTCCCGAGCCAGAATCTCGGGCATTATGATTACATCATTGGTTTCCAGAGAGGATTCATCTACAAAAGTACCTGCCAGCACCAGGTTTAAAATTTCACCCTTTGAGGTGATAAAGAAAAATTCATCCTTGAAGTAATATTCATCCATGATGTCTACCACCCCCTGACCAGCTAGAAAAAACGGCCTGGTTAAGGTATCGATCAGGGGGGCATTAAGCTCAAATAGTTTAGAATACTTGGCCTTGTAGCTATCCAGATCAGGATCCTGACCAATGATAGTAAAATTAACGTTGGCACTGCCAAAATAATAATAGCCCCAAACCCGGGGGATTGCTGCACTCACACCGGGGATGGTCGCAATTTCATAAGCCCGTTCGGCTGGTATGACAGTTTGGCGACCTCCACTCATTTTTTGGACAATCAGTTCAGGCAGGGCATCAAGGGTGATCCCCAGTTCCTGTCTAAGAGAGGTTGCAATACTGAATATTGAAACCAGCAGAAATACCAGGAGAGAGAAGATCAGGATAACAGTAAATCGTTTCCAGAATCTTCTCCAAAGAGAGCTTAATCCGTAATCAATCAGTTTAAGGTTCACGATTGGCAACCCCCGGTTCGGACTGCTGAAGTACAATTTTATATACAAAACTGGCCGGATAATAGTCTAGCAGGGAACCATCTTCCGGGAAAATGGCGTGAGGAGTAGCCAGGCTACGATGACGGAGCCAGGTTGCTTGATTGGTCAGAGCCAGATCTGGGAGTTGAGTTAACTCAACAGCTTGTTGTTTGATCAAGTTTTGATTCGATTGCTGCTGTTGATCTTCCCGTAATATCACTACTTCAACCAGGGTGGCCAGGATAACCAAAGCCAAGGCAAGGAGGGTTAAATTAGTTTTTGAACTCAAGAGATATCAGCACACAATAAGTGATTAGCTAATTATCCAGATCAAATATGATTTGCTCAGAAATATCGTCAAATCTGATAATTTTGGATCCGGAATGATCATTTAGAAATACTTTTGCCTGGGCTTTCGAGTCGAAGGGAATGAGTTCATGACCCATCGGCCCCAGAATATCGCTACCAATGACATAGACAGCCTGCTTACCATCCAGAGCTGTTTGTTTATAATAGTCAGTAACGAGCACATCCCGAATTATGACGCCTTGATACTTTCCCCACTTTTCAGGATTATGGTAAAATTTTACCAGGTCTTTTACTCCGTCAAAATAAAGTTTTTTTTGCTTACTGTTAACCGTGATATCCAGTACAGATACCCAACGAGGATATTTATATACGAACATGCCGCAAACGGGACACTTCTCATCCTTAGTAACGTGAATTGCTTGAGTTTGACGTTTCATATCTGAGTGTCTGGGTTGTTTGAAATTCATAATATATAAGGCCAACATTTGCAGCTTTTTTTCATTCAGTGGTTTACAACAAGCCCTGGTTTTTAAGTGAGCTTTCAGGTCGACGATGGATTCAAATGCAGGAAGATCGGCCAAATTGGCCGCTTGTTTGTTGAATAACTTTTCTCCCTTGGGAAATACCACACTCTTTTTCTTTTTCATTAGCATGGCATTGTCAGACTGCATTTGAGTACTGGCCAGCTCAAGGGTCTCTTTGAATCGAAGAATAGCTTTTCCGCCCTGTTTTTTACTGAATTGCCGGGCATCTTTTTTTGTTCGAAAGGCTAGTTTACTTTCGCGTGTCATCGTGCCAGGTACTTTGCTGCCAATAACATAGTAAGCTTCTTTAGCAGCAATGAATTGCTCACTTTTAACATCAACCACCTGAGCGTGGGCTTCCTGGTCTGGATGATCCTTAAGATCAATGGCCAGGCAGCGGATGGAACAGTACTGATGCATATTTCCATCAGCCAGTTCCAAAGCATGGTTGGTTTTATAAAACATCTTTAAATTCATACCGCAAATGGGACACCAGGTTTTGGCTTGCCCCGTTTGTAATAACACAGCGTGTTCTGTTTGAGCAGATTTAATAAATTTTGATTGTGCGGAAAGAGTATTGATATTTAGCAACAGTATCATAACGACAAGCAGGTGTTTTAGCATGACTTTAATTCCTTTCCAACATATCCGTCCAAAAGAAGCTTAACTGGATTTTAACCCCAAAGAATACCAGCAATTTCCGGAAATATATAATTTTCACCTAGCATTCAAACAGCATTGTTTTATTGCTATCTTATTTAATTGATTAGGGATCTGATTACCATAATACAGTTGATCGGGAATGGAGGTTTGAAAGTTGTCATTCAGGATTACTTTAGGTCGTATTCGTGAGGGACTCACAGCAATGACAACGATCAATTAGTATAAAAAACTTCAACTTTTCCGTTACTGCATATTTCCTCGATGAATGTTGAGTTAGCACTGATTTTTTATAACATTTAAGGTTGCTAGGGAAAAATGGCACTGTGATTTTTCCTTACTTAAATTGGATGACATATGAAACTATTAAAAACCCCCTCATTTGAAGCTCTGAAAAAATGGAAAATCTTTGAGCATATTCCGGATTCGGAGCTTAAAGAGATTCACAAAAAGCTCGAATTTCGCCACTATCATCACGAAGAATCCATTATATATGAAGAAACGCTGGGAGACCATATTTTCATTTTGGCTACCGGTAAGGTCCGGATCGAAAAGAAAATCAGCGAAAGTACTGCTGAAGTCCTGGGGTTTTATGACGAAGTGGGGGGGTTATTTGGGGAGATGGCTCTGCTGGAGAATAAGCCGCGTAGTGCAAGTATGGTTGCAGACACTGCTTGTGACGTTCTGGCCGTATCCAAAGAAGATTTCATTGACCTTGTACAATCCGTACCCCTCTTCACGTTAGCTGTGGCAAGAAATATTTCTCAATTTCTCAGAGAGACTGATGAACGTCTAATCAGTAAGTTGAAAAAAGAGAATGATGAGTTGCGGCACATGAACTATTTGCTGCAGGAGACCCAGGAAGAATTGATTGGCAAGGAGCGCCTGTCTCTGATTGGTCGGATGGCTTCCACCATTTTACATGATATGAAAAACCCAATGTCCACTATTGGGGGTTATGCTCAACTGATAAAAATGAAAAAGCATAGCGGTGAACAATTGGCTAAATATGCTGATATAATTGCCAAACAGGTGATTCAGTTTACCAGTATGACTCAGGATCTTTTGTCATTTGCTCAAGGCGGTGAACAGATGCGGCTAAAATCGGTTCAAATGGCTGGCTATCTTCAGGAATGCTGTGATTCTCTGGTATTAAAATTTGACGATCGAGAAATTACTTTTATTCGTGACCTTACCTTTGAAGGAGAGGTTAGAATAGACAATGGTCGTTTTTTCAGAGTCCTGGAAAATATTGCTACGAATGCTCTGGATGCCCTGGATGAGAATGGGCATTTTACTGTTCACAGCCTGGAAGTCGAAACCGGCGTCAGGATAATACTGGAAGACAACGGAATCGGCATGTCCAATGAGGTTAAAGAAAATGCATTTAAAGAATTCTACACCCATGGCAAACGTAAGGGTACCGGACTAGGACTGGCAATCGTTAAACGTATCGTTGATGAACATGACGGTATTATTTCAATAGAGAGTGAGGAGGGGGTTGGCACAAAATTTATCATAGATTTGCCAGCGGTGGGTTATAACCTTTTACCCAAGTCCAAGCATCAAATTCCAATCCCATTTTAGAAAAACTAATCAGCTAGAATAAATATTGTCAGGTCTTTCGCATGCGTACGCTTGAAACACCAACTATCGAATTACTGGAACAACTGGAACCCTTTGCAGGGATCGGCAGGGATGAGCTTGTGAAAATCAGCAGCCTGATGCAAAGACGGGTGTACGAATCTGGTGAGACACTTATTCGAGAAGCGGATATTGCCACCAAATTTTTTGTCTTGATTCACGGTCGTCTGGAAGTGATTAAATCTATCGAAGGTGATGAGGCTGAAACTCTTAATATCATTGACCATTCAGGTGAACTTTTTGGTGAAATGGCTCTGGTGGAAGATAAACCCAGGAGTGCCGGTATCGTTGCTAGAGAACCGAGCGAGGTTTTGGTAGTTCAAAAAGAGGAATTTCTGGAATTAGTGAACCACTTCCCCCAGTTCACATTAGAGGTTGCCAAAAGTATTTCCACCTATTTACGACGTACAGATAGTACGCTTATTGGGGCTCTGGAGGAAAAAAATCGAGAGTTGGAAGACATCATTCATGAACTTCAGGAAACCCGGCAGGCGTTGGTTGACAACGAGCGTCTTTCCATTATCGGGAAAATGGCTTCTACGATTTTGCATGACCTGAAAAATCCCATGACCACTATCGCTGGTTTTGCCCAGCTGATTGGGCTAAAAGAAATGCCCTACGAAGAGATAGTGAAATACACAAAGATTATTGCCCAGCAAGTGAGTCACTTTAATACTTTGGCTCAAGAGCTGCAGGCGTTTGCCCGGGGTAGTTCTACCCTTCAATTACAGATTCTGGATTTTCCGGGTTGTATCAATGAGACTCTGAGCAATATTCAGTTTAACCTGGCTCAGCAAAAAATGAGTCTGGTAACAGATATACAGGGTCAAGCCAAAATCAATATTGATCCGCATCGTTTTTATCGTGTTTATGAAAATCTGGCCAATAATGCTGCTGAAGCCATGAGTGAAGGTGGTACGCTTACTATCAAAACTTATGTAAATAAAAGCAAGCTGATTATGGAGATCTCAGATACTGGACATGGGATGGAACAAGAGATCCAGGAAAAGGTATTTGATGAGTTTTTCACTTATAAAAAGCATAAAGGCACCGGACTGGGCCTGGCTATTGTGAAAAGTATTGTCACTGATCACAAGGGTGAGATTACCGTTAATAGCAAGTTCAATGTGGGAACAACTTTTACAATCAAATTGCCAATCGCTAAAGATTGATCAGGTCAACTTATTCAGGTCGTGGTCTGGTAAATACCCACTGGTGGTTGCTGGAATCCTCAGTCGAATACTTATAATCAGCCATCATTTCTCTTATTCTTACTGAAATACTTATCATTCACAGAGCAGTTGGATCTGCTCAACTGCTGCAGGGGCTGTTGGAGCATAGCCATCGGCGCCGATCAAAGTTGAAAACTCGCGGCTTACTGGGGCGCCGCCAATCAGAATTTTAGTGTTATCAAGTTCAGTATGGTTGCGGATGACTTGAATTACCTCACGCATGTTGTTCATGGTGGAGGATAATAATGCTGATAAACAGATCACAGAAGCCTGGTTTTGTATAGCAGAGTCTAAAAAACGGGTGGCAGGGACATTTACACCAATATCAATCACTTCATAACCAGCGCCTACCAACATGATTCGCACCAGGTTTTTCCCAATATCATGCATATCACCTTTAACTGTACCAATGATCACAGTCTGCCGTTTCAAGCCCTCTGCATCCTGGATGAGATATGGCTTAAGGATATCGATAGCCGTTTGCATAACCTGGGCGGACATGAGGACTTGCGGCAGGAACATTTCATTACGTTTGAATCGTTGACCTACTTCAGCCATGCCTGGTAACAGGGACTCATCTAGGATCACTTGTGCTGTGATCCCCTGGTCTAAAAGCTCACGAACGGCTTCTGTAATTGAGCCAAGATTTCCCAGGATGACGGCTTGTGCAATGCCAGTAGCTGAAGTTGACATTTAAACTAATTCCTTATGAGCGGCTGCATACATGGCTATTACATTTTCAGGTTTACAGTAGGAGGCGACTACGTTGCTGGTACTCAGGATAAATCCGCCTCCCTGGCGGGCGTCCCGAATGAGCTCACGGGTTGTCCTGGCTACATCCTCCTGGCTTCCGCTGGCCAGCAGATCAACATCGATATTTCCCATGAAAGCCAAATCCTGCCCGTATTCCTTTTTTAAGGTTGGGATATCCATGTTTGCATTCGGATCGCAGGACTGCAGTGCATCAATACCGCAGTCGATTAAGTCAGGAATAATAGTACGCAGGTCACCATCTGAGTGAAAGATGACCGGGAGGCCAGTCGTCTTAATTTTAGTGATCATATTCTTTAAGAGGGGAAAATAATCGCGACGAAGATAAGCAGGATCAACAAATGTTCCCGTATTGAAAGCTAAATCATCGGCGATGAGAATTGCATCGGCACCGGCATCGGCACTCATCAGTGCTAGTTCCAAATTAGTGTTAATTAATTTTTCAAAATAATGTTTCATGGTGTCTGGAGCTTGAATGGTCCACATCATAAACCGCTCGAATCCCAGCAATTCATAACCTAGGTCAAACCCGGCATTCAGAGTTGACATAACAAAAAGATCCGTAGTCGTTTTCCAGCGTTGAAGGGAGGATTTCTCAAAATTACTCACATCGGGAGCTGTCCAGTTTTCCAATTCCTCGGGAGTGGTTGCAATGGGGTCGACCAACTGTACTGTGGCTTCAGGTGGTTGGGTATAGGTGGCACCCCAGTGATCTTTGAATATTTCTGTTTTCCAATCTGGGTGAGTGCCAATTACTTCAACTGGCGGACCGGTCACGCGGGCACCTACAATATCTGCTCCCAGGAACTGCCGGACCTTTAAATGATTCTGATAATAAGAATCAGGACCAGTCTGATAGTTTTCATCGAGTAAGGCTTTGATTATGTCTTCAGTATAACCGCCGCCGATCTCACCAACTGGGATGCGGGAGGTTTCTTGACGGTCCAGGGCTGCAATAACAAGATCTCTTCTAATCATGTTGCAATCTAATCACAAAAAGGAATGAACAAAGTGAGAGAAATAAACTAACTGAATTCATCAGAATGGAGTGAAATTAGCACGACAAAAAAAATATCTGAAACCTTTCCTTTATGCTGGCATAAAAGAGAAAGTTTAAAGAATGGAGTGATTAACATGAAAAAATATATACTACGAATTTTACCCTTACTACTCATGGTGTTATTGGTCCCTACACAAGTGCAGGCTTCTGATCTGAGTGTGGCAAAATCTTTAAGTAATGCCTTTGCTGATATTGCCGAAAGGGTTTCCCCGTCGGTGGTCACTATCACCAGTGAGCATGTTTATAAACATCCCGGGCTTGAACAGTTCCGTGGTTTTCAGGATATGTTTCCAGAGCAATTCAGGCAGTTTATGCCGGATGGTGATCGTGAAATGCGGAGCACCTCGTTGGGATCCGGAATTATCATCAGCAAAGATGGCTATATTATTACCAATAATCATGTGATTGAAAAAGGGGAGAATATCAAGGTTCAGTTTTCTGATAGCAAGGAACTGGATGCCGAGATCATTGGCAGTGATCCCAAGACTGATATTGCCCTTATTAAAGTTGATGCGAAAGACCTAATTCCCATAAATATGGGAAATTCAGATCGGATCAGGGTTGGTGAATGGGTTTTGGCCGTGGGGAGTCCTTTTTCGGGGAGCCTTTCCCAGACTGTTACCCAGGGAATTATTAGCGCGACGGGCCGGTCCGCCGTGGGTCTGGTTGATATCGAGGACTTTATTCAAACTGATGCCGCGATTAATCCTGGAAATTCTGGTGGCCCCCTGGTAAATCTTGATGGTAAGCTCATTGGTATGAACTCAGCCATTGCCTCCCGAAGTGGAGGATCACAGGGCATCGGATTCGCCATCCCGGTAAACCTGATCAACCGGGTAGTCGATGACTTGCGGTCCGATGGACGAGTAACCCGGGCCTGGTTGGGTGTCTGGGTCCAGGAAGTTGATCGGACCATGGCCAAGACCCTGGGAATGAAAGATGCTGTTGGTGCCCTGGTTCAGCAAGTGGTGGAAGATAGTCCGGCAGATAAAGCCGGCTTAAAAGAGTTGGATGTTATCATCGAATTTGGTGGGCAAGCTGTTGAGACTTCACACCAATTACCCACGATCGTTTCAATTCAACGACCTGATGATAAAAAGAAGATCAAAATTCTGCGAGATGGAAAATTTAAAACACTGACTGTGAAGTTGGGTGAAATGCCTGAAGAAAGTACTGCAGCTGGTCCATATGAAGAGGAAAATTCAGATTTGGGCATTACTGTAGAAACGCCCAGTGCTGAACGCTTGCGTTTTTATGGCTATTATCGTAGTACTGAGGGTGTCCTGGTTAGCTCCATTGATAAGAGTAGTGAAGCTTATAAAAAGAATATCCGGGTTGGACATCTCATTCAAAAAATGGGACCCAATGTGCGAAATCTTGAGGAAGTGACTTCCAGGCAAGCTTTTGAAACTAATTTGAGACAGTTTCAACCAGGTGATTCCATCCTGCTGCTCGTACGGCGAGATACGAATAACACCTTTTTCGTGGCTCTAGAAATTCCGGAATAATAGCTTAACACGCCAATGTTTTCATGTTGGATGTTTTCTTCTCCAACCCCGCGAGACCCCGAGATTTTCTGGGGGTCTCTTTTTTTGACCAATTTTGTAACAACATTGACATGACGAAAAGTCGGCGATTATATTGCGCGGTTTATATACGACCCAGAAAAGGGTCTTGAAAAACAGTAATTAGCACAGGAATACATGACGCCATGATGAAAGAAGTATCCAGTAAAGTCAACTTTATCAATCTCGAACACGAAATTCTAGAGTTTTGGGATAAAGAAGATATTTTTAATAAACTTAGAGCCCAGAATGCTGGAAAACCACCCTGGTCTTTCCTTGATGGACCCATTACTGCCAATAATCCAATGGGTGTTCACCATGCCTGGGGACGGACCTACAAAGATCTGTTTCAGCGTTACCACGCCATGTTGGGGAGAGAGCTGCGTTACCAGAATGGTTTTGATTGTCAGGGACTTTGGGTTGAAGTGGAAGTCGAAAAAGAGCTGGGCTTCAAATCCAAAACTGATATCGAAGAATACGGCATTGAAGAATTTGTCAATAAATGTAAAGAACGTGTCCGTAAATTTTCCGCTGTTCAGACTGAACAATCCAAACGCATGGGTTACTGGATGGATTGGGATAATTCCTATTTCACCATGTCTGATGAGAACAATTACACCATCTGGGGTTTCCTGAAAAAATGTTTTGATCGTGATCTGATCTATAAAGGCTACGATGTCATGCCCTGGTGCACCCGGTGTGGCTCGGCGTTGTCAGAACATGAGATTGCTACGGAAGGCTATAAGGAATTAACTCATACATCGATCTATTTAAAATTTCCCCTCAAGAATCGTGAGAACGAATCGCTCCTGGTCTGGACCACTACCCCGTGGACTTTATCATCCAATGTTATGGCAGCAGTTCACCCGGATCTTGACTATGTGAAGGTCAGACAGGGTAGTGATATCTACTACCTGGTTCAAGGTCGTCTCTCCATTCTTCAAGGTGACTATGAAACCCTGGGAACACTCAAGGGTAAGGATATGCTGGGCTGGGAATACCAGGGTCCTTTTGATGAATTACCCATCCAGCAGGATATCCACCATGCAGTGATCTTCTGGGATGAAATTTCGGAGAATGATGGTACTGGCATCGTTCATATTGCTCCCGGTTGCGGAAAAGAGGATAATGCTTTAGCCAAGGAACAGGGTTTCCAGGTTATTAAGCCCATTGATGAATTTGGCAATTATCTGGAAGGATTTGGTGCTTGGACCGGTACTAATGTTATGGGCAATGGTGACAAAGTTATTGAGGATCTTTCGAGCAAGGGTCTCCGCTACAAGCGTGAACCCATTACCCACCGCTATCCCACTTGCTGGCGACATGGTACTGAACTGGTCTTTCGTCCTGTTGATGAATGGTTTATCGCCATGGATAAGCTGCGTCCGGAGATAGCTGAAGTCACCAAACAGGTCAATTGGATTCCATCCTATGGTAAAGAACGTGAGCTGGATTGGCTCAAGAATATGCACGACTGGATGATCTCCAAAAAACGTTATTGGGGTTTGGCTCTTCCCATCTGGACTTTCGAAGATGGCTCATTCTATGTGGTGGGTTCAGAAACTGAATTACAAGAACTAGCTGTTGAAGGCTGGGACGCATTTGAAGGTAATAGTCCGCACAGACCCTGGGTTGATTATGTGAAAATTAAACATCCTGACACTGGTCTCATTGGCACCCGGGTCCCTGATGTGGGTAACCCCTGGCTTGATGCTGGCATTGTTCCGTATTCCACCATGAATTACCGCCATGATCCAGAGTACTGGGAGAAGTGGTTCCCGGCTGATTTTATTGTAGAATCTCTTCCGGGTCAGTTTCGCAACTGGTTTTATGCCATTTTGGCAATGAGTACCGTCATGGAAAATCGTCCTCCCATCAAAACCATTATGGGTCACGCCCTGGTTAAGGATGATAAGGGTGATGACATGCATAAGTCCACTGGTAATGCCATCTGGTTTGAAGATGCTGCTGAAAAGATGGGTGTCGATGTCATGCGCTGGATGTACGCCTCCCAGGTCCCTGTTAATAATTTGAATTTTGGGTATGGAGCTGCTGATGAAGTCCGCCGAAAAATGTTGACCCTCTGGAATACTTACTCATTCTTTGTTACTTATGCTCGTTTGGATGAATTTGATCCCCGCTCAGAGCTCGATGAAACGACTCTGACAGAATTAGATAAATGGGTCCTGGCACGTCTTAACCGTTTGGTCGCAGAATCCCGTAAAGATTATGATGCTTTTCAGACTGATAAGCTCATGTTGAAAATAAATCGGTTTGTAGATGATTTGTCCAATTGGTATGTGCGCCGTTCTAGAAGGCGTTTTTGGAAAAGCGAGAATGATACAGATAAATGGGCAGCTTATCATACTCTGTATCAAGCTCTGGTTACTTTGGCTAAATTATTGGCTCCAGTTGCACCCTTTGTTACAGAAGACATGTATCAAAACCTGGTTGCCAATCAAGATTCTGAAGCCCCCCAAAGTATTCACCTTTCCAGTTTTCCTGAGGTTCAAGAACGTTGGTTGGATGAAGAACTGCTCCAGCGGGTCAATGTCGTTATCAAAGCAGTTGAGTTGGGTCGTGCAGCCAGAAATAAGGCTAATCTTAAGGTTCGCCAACCACTGGCCAGTGTCTCTGTCTATTTCCCGGATGAAAAGGACCGGGGATATGCTAATGATCTCCAAGATCAGATATTGGAAGAACTAAATATTAAAGTTCTAACGGTTGTTAGTACAGCCGATGATCTGGTTCAATATGACATAAAACCCAATTTGGGTTTACTGGGTCCAAAGTATGGTAAGGATATGGGTGCCATTCGCAACCTGATCAATGCAGCAAAGCCCCAGGAACTGCTGGAACAATCCAAAACAGGTGAAAATATTCAATTGAGTGATGGAGCTGTTTCATTCGAACTGCTACCCAATGAACTGCTGATTACCAGTGTTGAACCTGAAGGACAGGCAGTGGTAGAAGAAGCTGGTATTGTGGTCGCAGTTGATACCGAACTCACTGAAGCTCTGATCAGCGAAGGTTTGGCTCGTGATTTTATTCGGAATGTCCAGAATATGCGGAAAGATGCTGATTTTGATGTGTCTGATCGAATTCATATTTTTATTGAGGCTGAAGAAAATCTGCAAGATGTAATCCAGGAACATCAGCAATATATCGCCAACGAAACTCTGGCGGAGGAAATTAGCTTTAGCCTCAAGGCAGACATTTTTCAGGCTGAGTTTAAGCTTGGAAAAAATATGTGCAAAGTTGGGATAGAACGCTATTGAGCCTCGGGGTGACGATCTGGAATCTGTGAATTTAATTCAGAAACTGGAGTTTATAGACAGACACTAAATAGCGTGTCTCGCTGAGCCAGCCTGCCCTGAGCCGTCACACTGAGTAGCTTGTGGTGGCGTAGCCGATAGGCGTAGACCTAAGTCGAAGTGCGAAGGGAAGTATGGCACAGACAACGCAAATGGAACTACAATTAGCTTTAGAGTCTTCATGGCAGTGTGGTTAAAAGGAGTAATTAAATTTTATTAATGTTAAAATATCTGGGTATTACCGGTTTGGTGGTTCTGTTGGATCATGGAACCAAGTACTGGGCTATTCTAGCCTTAAAGGGTAGACCGGCCTGGCCTCATGGTTGGACATTACTCCGTTTTGATTATGCTGAGAACTATAATATGGCTTTTAGTATGTCATTCATACCCATGTCGCTGGTCAATACTCTGGCTATTGGTGCCATGGGCTTATTGTTCTATCTGCTCTGGGAGTACAAGGACAAACACCCCTTACCCAGCATTGGTCTGGCTCTAATTTTAGGTGGAGCTTTTGGAAATATACCAGAGCGCTTGATTCGAGGTTTTGTAGTGGATTTTATCAGCGCAGATTGGCCGGACTGGCTATTTTTTACTCGTTGGCCCACCTTCAACATTGCTGATAGTGCCGTAAATGTGGGTATGGTGCTCTATCTTGGATATGTGTTTTTTGTGGAAGGCAAACACAGTAAGTCAAAATTGACGATCCCGCAAAAAGTCCCTCTCGCAGAGAAATCAGAGACGCAAAGTGTTGATAATTAATAACATGGATCGTGTTCGCGTAAGCAGTTATATTTATTGATGTTAGATGACATTCATGTTCTGTCATATACTTTTTGTGAAGCCGTCAAAATTAGCTGAAGAGCCACCAAACTCTGATACCTAAACTCTGGTCCCTAAATAGGGTATAAATTATCAACTTTTTTAGCCGTCCCGCTACACTCTCTCAGCTTTGCTGGATCCATTGAAAATTTCATGCTGAAATAACCCCTAACTCCCAACCCCCCAGCACCTAACATTTCCCCCCTAACTTTTCCGCTCTTATATCTTTCCATTTTTATACCTGACAGCTATATTTAGCCCAGGCGGTTTATAAGTATATATATTGGATTATCCCACTCTCATAATACCCATTTACAAGACAAATAGTTAGGAATAGATCACGCTGTTAACGCAGACTGAACCATACAGCTCCACAACTGAGACATTTGAGATCATAGTTGATCCTCTCCAAAAACCAGTACGTCTGGATAAATTTCTGTCGAGCAGGTTACCCTCTCACATTACCCGCAACCAGGTTCAACGCTTACTCAAATTAGGTAAGATTAAAGTTGATGAAAATGAGGTAAAGGCCAGTCATCTGATCATGCCGGGTGAGCAGATAATTGTGGCGTATGAAATTCCTTATGCTCCCACCCTTTTTGGGGAAAATATTGCTTTGGATATTGTTTTTGAGGATGATTATCTCATTGTGGTCAATAAACCAGCTGGACTGATTGTTCATCCCGGTGCCGGTAATGCTACCGGAACACTGGTAAATGCGCTGATCTACCATTGTGAACATCTTTCGAATGACAACGGGTTGCTCAGGCCTGGTATTGTTCATCGCCTCGACAAAGATACGTCCGGCCTATTGATTTCAGCCAAGGACAATAGAGTTCACAGTAATTTGAGGAGTCAGTTTTCGAGACGCACCATTGAGAAATATTATTACGCGCTGGTTTGGGGACACTTCCCTGATGACGAAGGCGAGATCGATGCACCCATTGGCCGCTCTCCCAAGAATCGCAAAAAATTTACGGTTATCGATAGCGGGAAACCTTCGTTGACTCGATATAAGGTGTTGGAACGGTTTGATTTTTTGACCCTGGTGCGGGTAAAATTGGAGACCGGGCGTACTCATCAGATTCGGGTACATATGACTCACACAAATCATCCTGTATTTGGTGATCCCTACTATGGCGGACGCAATTCAAAGATCATCACCCTGAATGCGCGCAATCGGCAGTTAGCTGCACGCTTGCTTGGTATGTTAAACCGACAGGCGCTCCATGCTCGACGGCTCATATTTACCCATCCCCTTACTGGTGAGTTGATGGATCTTAAAGCACCTATACATGAAGATATGCAAGCCGTTCTGGATGTATTAAGAGCAGAAAGTCAATTCTGATGAATTCTTTTAGCCACAGATATTCACAGATATCTACATACGGAGACAATCAAAAAGCATTATTGCCACTAAGGCACAAAAAACACAAAGGTATTTTATGTGGTAGGTCAGAGGGTATTTTCCAAATCGTTTTTAAAAGGATCTATCTGAAAATATTAAACTGTTCCTTAATGCTTTGCGGCATTTCGACAGTCTCAACACAATACGCTGCCTGCCGTGCGAAGCTATCCACAAGCGGACGAGAGGTGCTTTTCAAGATTAGTTATGAATAGCGTATTGATACAACAAATTGATAAGTTCTTGATCTGGCTGGAGGTGGAGAAACGCTATTCACCTGAAACGCTTCGAGGCTACCAGATCGACCTGAAGCAGTTTTGCCTGTTCCTCGAGAATTATGATATTGAATGCTTGAACAGGCCAAATCAAATAGATCGTGGCGTAATGCGTAGTTTTTTGGGTTATCTGGCAGGGGAGCTAGAACAACAACCCCGCTCAGTCGCTCGAAAACTGGCCGCTCTCAAATCGTTGTTCAAGTATCTGCATCGCGAAGGAATTGTGACCTTGAACATTGCAGCTTATGTGCATACACCCAAACTTCCCGGTGTAGTTCCTAGTTATTTGTCCGAAAATCAAATAGTAGCTGTTTTGGAAACGCTAGGTGAATCAGATGGTTGGATGGGCAAGCGGGATCTGGCTATGGTGGAGCTTTTTTACTCCACAGGAATGCGTGTCTCTGAATTGGCTGGTTTGACCCCGGCTGATTTGAACCGGAAAAAGGAGACGGTTACAGTATTGGGCAAAGGATCGAAGCAAAGGGTGATCCCTGTAGGGCAATATGCCTGGGAGGCCATAGAAAATTATCAATATGCTGTTAAAAATAAATTTGGAACCAGAGAGATTCATCAGCCTATATTCCTGGGTAAAAATGGTACACCTCTGGGGCAGAATGGAATCCGTCTACGGGTGAAAAAAGCGATTAAAGCAATTGCTGAATTGAAAAAAATGAGCCCGCATGTTTTGCGGCATACTTTTGCAACACATCTGCTTAATGCCGGAGCTGATCTCATGGCTTTAAAAGATTTGTTGGGCCATGCGAACTTATCCACCACTCAGGTGTATACACATGTGCAAGTTGACAAAATGAAGAAAGCATTTCAAATGGCCCATCCAAGAGCTGGGAAAAAATAGATGGGTCAGAAATTATATAAGAAAATCTTTTATTTGATTTCAATAAATTATAAAGCTAAAACACTGCATCCCTGCGCATTCTGCGCGAGGAGCTCCTTAACCACCATAAAACTGGAGGAAGCCAATGAAGGTAACCATCGTCGCCCGGCATTTTGACATTTCTGAGAAGACTAGGGACTACATCCAGGCTGAAGTAGATCATCGTCTGGAACCCGTTTATGATCGAATTGTGAATTGTAAGATGATCGTTGAAAAGACTAAAAGTGATTATATTGCTGAGGTAATATTAAATGTACCCGGTGAGACCATGACGGCGAAAGAGACCTCCAACGACCTTAGCAAATCAGTGGATTTTGTGGTAAAAAAGATGCGTAAGCAACTTTTCAAGCATAAGACTAAAAGGAAACGACCCATTGATCCAGATAAACAGTTTGTAGAATCCTCTGAAGAAGAGTAAATGAGGCAAGGAAGTATATTTATATGAGACCTGAGGAAAAAAGACAAGAGATCATTGTCGGAGTTGTCGTACTGATCATTCTGGCCGCCACAATTATGGGGATTATGTGGGGGAAGAAGTATGACATCTTTTCCTCAAGAAGCTATTACACGGTCCGGGTTGCCCGCGCCAGCGGTTTGCAGGAAGGCGACCCGGTTACCGTCTCTGGAGTACCCAAGGGAGTTGTTGATGATTTTATTATCAGAAAAGATTCCGTGGACATTATTATTGGAGTAGATAAAGATATCACGTTGTTTAGTGATGCCAGTGCAATTATCTCAAATATGGAATTGCTGGGTTCCAAAAAAGTCGAAGTAAATCCCGGAAGATCGGGATTCCGGTTGGTGGAACACGGTATATTCAGAGGTACTTTTGCTGGTGGCCTGGAAGATATTTTTGAAACAACTGGTGCTATTTCTACTGACTTTCAGACACTGCTGGGCAATTTCAATAAGACACTCCTACTGCTGAATAAAGCCATGGAGGAGGATGTCCAGGCCAGTCTTCACACACTGCACAATACAGCCAAAATCATTGATTCTCTCATGGTATCAGACATACAACCGGGATTGATGGCAATGAAGGGTGCTTTGCAGCAAACTGAGGAAATGGTGGATTCTAAACGGGAAGATATTGACACTATCGTTACCAATTTAAAAAGTGTTTCCAACACGCTGAATATAGTAGTGGATGATAATAAAGATAAGCTAGCTCGCTCTATCGCCAGCCTGGATAAGATTGGTGCAGACCTTAGTCTTTTGAGCACGCGTTTAAAAGACCCCAAGTCCAGCTTAGGTAAGCTAACCTTATCCGATTCTCTTTATCAAAGAATGGATAGTATTACAGTAAATATCAATGCCATTGTGAAAGAGATCAAAGAAAATCCCAAAAAATATTTAGAACATGTGAATATTAACGTAGACATGTTTGGTGGAGGAGATAAATAGTGAGAGCTGTCATACCAGCTGCTGGGATCGGAAAACGTCTCCGTCCCCATACTCTGAATGTTCCCAAAGTCATGATCAATTTGGCCGGCAAACGATTGATTGGGCATGTACTTGAAGCCGTTGAGTCTGCCGGTGTTACATCGGTGTCCGTTATTGTTGGCTATAAAGGTGAACAGGTAGAGGAGTATGTGAATCGATTTTATTCACATATGCGTTTGGATTTTCCGTATCAGGCAGAACGAAAAGGTCTGGGGCATGCAGTTCTTCAGGGCTTGGAGGACAAAGAAGAAGGGGTCCTGATTCTGCTGGGCGATACTGTTTTTGATGTAGATTTTAATAATTTTGTAAATAGCGGAGAAAATGCTATTGCAGTTGTTAAGGTAGATGACCCGCGTCGCTTTGGGGTTGCTGAAATAGACTCGAAAAAGCGGATTGAGCGCCTGGTTGAAAAACCTGAGGTACCCAAGTCTGATTTAGCTTTGGCCGGGATGTATTACCTTAAAGATCAAAGGGTGCTAAAAGCTGCCATTGAAAAATTAATTGCCGACGATATCAAGACTAGAGGTGAATATCAACTGACGGATGCTTTGCAATTGATGCTTGAATCCGGAGCAGAAATTCTAGCGGTTGAAATTAATGGCTGGTATGACTGTGGAACCAAAGAATCTTTATTGGATTCTCATCGTTTTTTGCTGGATCATACTCTTTCCGCGAATCACGCCAAGGATACAATCATTCATCCTCCGGTTTTTATCCATCCAGAAGCAAAAGTGGTAAATTCGGTAATCGGTCCTAACGTTACCATTGACAAGCGGGCTGATGTATGTGGTGCCATCTTGACAGAGACCATTGTCGGAAAGGATTCAGTGATCAAGAATATGATACTGAGTCATTCTCTTATTGGAGACCACTCTATTGTAGAAAATCAAGTGAGAGCGGTCAATGTTGGCGATTATTCTGAGCTTAAATTGAATTAACCATAAAACTCTCCTCGAAGGGGTAGAGGTTTGTAAGAATTATAATAACTGGAGTAAAATATGTCATATTTATTTTCATCCGAATCAGTAACTGAGGGCCATCCTGACAAGATCGCTGATCAGATTTCAGATGCTGTACTGGATGCAATTCTAGAAAAGGATCCCATGGGACGGGTGGCCTGTGAGACGTTTGTCACAACGGGTCTGGTTATGGTAGGTGGTGAGATAACTACCTCGGCCTATGTAGATATCCAACGTCTTGTCCGAGGTACCATCAAACGGATCGGCTATACTGATTCCATGATGGGTTTTGATTATAAGACCTGTGCTGTCCTGGTTAGTATCGATAAACAGTCCGGTGATATTTCCCGGGGTGTTGATGACGATAATCATGAACAGGGCGCCGGTGATCAGGGAATGATGTTTGGCTATGCTACGGATGAGACTGATGAGTATATGCCCATGCCCATCCACATTGCCCACGGTTTGACCAAAAAACTTTCTGAAGTTCGCAAGGCGGGGATTTTGCCTTACCTGCGACCTGACGGAAAATCTCAGGTTACTGTTCAATACAACTCTGAGACGCACAGACCGGAAGCTATTACAGCGGTTGTGATCTCAAATCAACATGAAGACGGTGTTGATGTTAAGGGTGAGATGTACAATGATATTGTTGAGCATGTTATCAAACCCGTTCTGCCAGCAGAATTGGTGAACTATAAAACCTTAAAGATCTTTGTTAATCCCACGGGTCGATTCGTGGTGGGTGGTCCTCAGGGTGATGCCGGCCTTACCGGTCGCAAGATTATTGTTGATACCTACGGTGGCTATGCCCCTCATGGTGGTGGCGCATTTTCCGGAAAAGATCCCAGCAAGGTTGATCGATCAGCTGCTTATATGGCGCGCTATATTGCCAAGAATATTGTGGCAGCCAAAGCAGCCCAGCGTTGTACGATTCAATTGGCCTATGCTATTGGAGTTGCAGAGCCCATCTCCATTCTGGTGGATTCACACGGTACTTCAAAGCACAGCAATGCTGAATTGGAAGCCATGGTTCGGGAAGTATTTCCGCTTAAGCCGGCTGAAATCATTGAGCATTTGGACCTGAAACGTCCTCTATACCAGAAAACAGCTTCGTATGGTCACTTTGGCCGGGATGAATTCCCCTGGGAGCAGACAAATCTCACAGCAGAAGTAAGCAAACAGTTAAAAAAGCTTTAACCACACGTCTACGCGCGATGCGCTACGCCGTGCAGGCAGAGAGCACGGAGAACACAGAAAAAAGTATTAAGTGGGATTGTGAAAATCATTACTGCTATTAACAAGATAACACTCTGCGCCTCTGCAATCTCTGCGAGAGGGCTTTTAAGAGGTAACAAAAAATAGGAAGCGGGCTGAACAAAAGCTCCAACTACATCAAACTTATGGAAACACAATTAAAAGATTATAAAGTCGCTGATATTAAAGAAGCTGCCTTTGGCCGGGCTGAAATGGCGCTGGCTGAAAAAGAGATGCCCGGACTGATGGAGCTGCGTAAACGCTACGGAACTACCAAACCACTGAGCGGTGCCCGCATTGCTGGTTGTATCCACATGACTATCCAGACGGCCGTGCTCATTGAAACCCTCACTGAGCTGGGTGCCCAGGTCCGCTGGTCCAGTTGCAATATCTTTTCAACTCAGGACCATGCTGCGGCTGCTGTTGCTGAATCCGGTGTTCCCGTGTTTGCCTGGAAAGGGGAGACAGAAGAGGAATACTGGTGGTGTATCGATCAGACCCTGGACTTTGATGGAAAAGGTCCCAACCTGCTGCTGGATGATGGCGGTGATCTGACTCAAGTGATTCTGGAACAGCATCCTGAAATGCATGCCAACATTAAAGGTGTTTCAGAGGAGACCACTACAGGTGTCCATCGTCTGTATCAATTAATGGAAGAGAATGCTCTGCCTTTCCCGGCCATTAATGTGAATGACTCTGTGACCAAGTCCAAATTCGACAATAAATATGGTTGTCGTGAATCTCTGGCTGATGGGATCAAACGGGGGACTGACATCATGCTGGCTGGTAAGAAGATCATCATTGCTGGTTATGGCGATGTGGGCAAGGGCTCAGCGCAGTCCATGGCTGGTTATGGTGCCAAAGTTTTTGTAACTGAAATTGATCCCATTTGCGCCCTGCAAGCCAGTATGGAAGGCTTTCCTGTTATTACCATGGAAGAAGCTGCACCCATTGGTGATATCTTTGTGACCACCACCGGCTGTAAAGATGTGATCCGTGGTGAGCACATGACCCAGATGAAGGACAATGCGATCATAGCTAATATCGGACACTTTGATCATGAAATCGATGTGCGCTGGTTGGAGA
>JAOZSM010000143.1 GCA_029939675.1 Fidelibacterota bacterium | reverse complement strand
TACTTAAGAACCGTGATCTTACGTGTGATAGAGAACGCATTGGCTTCCATTTTAACCAGATATAATCCAGAGGACATTTGAGCTGCATTCCAGCGGGTTACATGATGACCAGCACCCAAAGATCCACTGAGTAAGTGAGCCACTTGTTCACCCTTCAGATTATAAATACTGATCTGAACCTCAGCCTGTTCCGGCAAGGTAAAGGGAATACTGGTCCAGGGATTGAAAGGGTTGGGATAATTGGGCAACAGCGCAAATTTTGCAGGATTCTCAATCTTATTATCGTCCAGCGCCAGATAGTCCCGATCAACCACCCGCAGGTCATCAATATAGTATACTCCAATATTTGGTTGGCCAGGAGTATAGGTCAGTTGAATACTGTCGAATTCTAGAGTCCCGTTTAAAGTCCCGTCGCCGATCCAGGTACCGGTTCCATCGTTAGCCATGTCCCAACTTACCAGGCGCCAACCTTGCCAGTCAATGGTGTACCAGGGACTAACTTCATGGGCGCCACTACCAGTGATATTGTCATCCACACAGAAGCGGAACTGATTGCCGTTTCCGTCACCAAAGACAAAAGCCTGCATAATTTTACTGCTGTTGAAGTGGACGTTCCGGGGAGGACCTGTTAATAAGTATTCACGGATTAGCCAGGAGCCGGCATCGACGTTCCACCCGTAGCTTAAGGCCATGGCCGTTTCACTACCGGTATTTAAGGTTGTCAGAGATGTGCTGGCTGCCATGGCCGTTTCCAGGGAGATTTCGCCAGATGTACTACCGCTGGAAGATGGTTGCCACCAGTTATCAGTGAGACCGGCTTCAAAATTATCGATACTGGTAATACTATCTTGATAATAAGCAGTGGAAAATATGATTGTAGTATTGCCGGTTTGAGTATTACCCGTGAGATCCTCAAATCCGGACAGTAATTTTACCATATAATATTCGTCCGCCAGGAGATCATTCATGATGTAAAGCACCAGAACACTTTGCCCGTTTATGACATGGTGCTCCAGAACCGTTTCCTGCTCTTCCTGGTTGAATAGGCGCTGTACAATAACTCGCTCAGCCGTAACACTTGAAGAATCCAGCTCCTCATCCCAGACAAAACTGAAGATAGGTCGGGTATCGATCATGGTGGCATTATCCTCAGGGTAAGAGGCTACAATGACCGGAGGAGCAGCATCTGGTGGTCCGGTTCTAAACCAGATGCTCCAATCATCACCACCGACTCCATCCTGATTTCCGTCCAATAGCAGACCGTTGTTTGAGACAGCAGTACCAGCAATGGTGATAGTATAATCAGTTAGGAAGGCCAGGGTATCGGCTGGGAGGAACGCCATGGATTTAAGGTCTGGAGTAAAGAAAAAAGCACCTTCAGTAGCAGGGCTTATTGAAAATGCTGATTCAAGTGACCCTGTATTCATTGGTTTGGAGAAATCAAAAGACAGGTAATTCCAGGCTGGAAAAGTAGTATCTGCATTTGCGGGATTAGAGGCCACAACGACTGGCAATGCCGTATTCGAAAGTTGAAAATTTGCAAAAACAGTTTGATTGGGGCTAACAGTTACGCTTCTAGTACCAGAAGAATAGCCTAGGGCGGTAACAGTGATTTCATAGGTCCCGGGGGCTAAATTATCCAGGTTATAGTAACCATTGTTATTCTCACCTCCATTATAGACCAATCCGCCTGGTTCAACATTTACCTGGATGTTATTCACCGGTAACCATTGATCACCCAGACTGTTCATGGCATAATATGCGACCTGTTCTTCAGAGTCACGGACGACACCTGCAATAGACCCCACGGTAAATCCAGGTTCACCAAAGTATTCCAGAAAGCTGCGGGCAATGGTGCGTGCTTCATGTTTGCGATAGTCCAGGTTCATTAATCTCCAGGATTCCGGGATATAATCGTGGAAGGAACCCTCCGAAATAGTCGCTGGCATGTTGGCAGGATAAAGTACGCCATATCCGTGGGTCCAGCCGGGATTAAGGGTCAGGTCTCCAATGGCGGTGCTGTGCGTCGTATAATCAACAGCATGAATATCAGGAGCCATGATCTGGGCCATGGTTCGCGCCAGTGGAAACGTTGGGCTGTTGGTATATCCATTATAGATAACCATTGAATAATTGGCAGTACCATTAAAGCCATTGCTATGGATACTATTAAAATAATCCGCGTTGAATGAATTGGCCATGCCCACTCGCTCAGAAAGTGAGGGATCATCGCTGGTATCGTTGTTTCCAGTACGGGTAATGGCAACATCTGCTCCGAGATCAAGGAGAATCGTTCTTAACTCCAAACCCTTGGTCAAGTTTGATTCAGATTCCCAAAACCCGGTTGCTTCAATAAAGCGATCATCACCTTCATGACCACCATGGCCGGGATCAAGACAAATCCGGACGCCGGTTAAATCCTGTGAAAACAGCATTGAGGCTAGAACTAAAAGTACAAGTATCGATTTTTTCATTTTAGTCCCCAGTCCTAGTCAGTGATTGAAATTGCAGTTTCAAAAATTTCACCCTGATGTGAGTGATATACTATATGATCACCAGCAGGGGACCACTGGGGATACATCTCTATTCGATCAGGCGTATGGGTGATCTGCCAGGTTTGACTGCCATCCACGGAAGCAATCCAAATCTCAGATTCCGTGTATTGATGACCATCATCCAGGTCTTTCATAAAAACCAGGAAATGACCATCTGGAGACCATTGAGGTACATGAGCAGTACCGAGATCTGTGATGAGCTTGCCTTCCAGGTCACAGACATAGGTTCCCTGACCAACTTTGGTAAAAACAAGCAGGTCTTTCAGAGGCGATAATACCCCCCAGATATAATTCCCGCTACCCAATGGTTCCAGATTTCCCAGGACACCATCTCTGAGTGTTTTTAGGCTGAGATTATCATTAATTAGAATGCTTATTCCTGCCAACGAGTTGACCCGGTTACCCCCGATTCCGTCAAGCAGCACCAGGTCTTCTCCGACAAGGGTGATTATCTGATCATCAAAAGCATTGGTGGTTGAGAGGAAGCGCTGCTTGTCTACCAAACGCTGGATTCCATGTCTGTCAGATTTAAGCAGTGACGTATATTTACGTCCTCTGATATATTCATCCTGCCGGAAGACAATTGAACCATCTGACAAACTGATGGGGTTAAATCCGGCACCCTGTAAATCTGTGATTTTGGATAATTGCAAATTGGAGCGATCCAGGATCCACAGACCGGTATAAGCATTTCCAGTGAAATGGATAGAAGTACCATCAACGGAGTAAGTCGGGAAAAAGGCTGGCTGATCCAGGTTACCATAAAGCTGCCGGGTTTCTTTCACTCCGATCTCTTTTGCGGATAGGGCTGTTATCACTAGCAGCAGCAACAGCATATAATTAATTTTCAAAATTGGGTACTCCTCTAAATAAAATCTTTTGTGTTCCTGAAAGACGATAATTATCTCTCAATTTTAGCGTTCAAACTATTTCAAAAAGGTGATCTTACGTGTGATGGAGAACGCATTGGCTTCCATTCTCACTAGATACAATCCCGAGGATATCTGAGCTGCATTCCAGCGAGTTACATGATAACCGGGCTCCATTGATCCACTGAGTACCTGAGCAATTTCCTCACCTTTCAGATTGTAAATACTGATACGAACTTCGGCTGTTTCCGGTAGCGTGAAGGGAATATTGGTCCAGGGATTGAAAGGGTTGGGATAGTTGGGCAACAGGGCAAATGCTTGAGGCTTTTGCGGACGATCACCATCCAGTGCCAGGACAACCTGGTCTGCAATACGCAGTTCATCAATAAAGTAGGTCCCAATATTGGGATTCCCTGCTGTATAGCTGAGTTGGATACTATCAAACCGGAGTGTTCCATCCAGATTTCCGTCACCGATCCAGGTGCCGGTCCCGTCGTTGGCCATATCCCAGGTCACCAGCCGCCAGCCCAGCCAATCGATGGTAAACCAGGGACTAACTTCGGTGCCCGTGCTTGCGCCAATATTGTCATCCACACAAAAGCGGAACTGATTGGCGTTACCGTCCCCGAAGACATAGGCCTGCATGAGATGATTAGCATTAAAGAGAACATCCATGACCGGTCCCGTGTTGATATGTTCCCGGATCAACCAGGCACTGGCATCTAGATCCCAGCCATAATTGATTTGCAGGGACGTACTGCTACCTTCCGTGATTACCACAAGGTCGGTAGAGATATCTCTGGAGACAAGTTCGGTGATAATTCCGGCATTGCTACCGCTCTCCTGAATTTCCCACCAATGGTTTAGCGGATCGGATTCAAAATCATCGATACTGGTGGTGATGTACTCATTATTGCAAGTGGTAAAATTAATGTATTCGTGGTTGGTCCGGCTGTTACCCAGAGGATCTCGAATACCGGGCAGGATGTGGATCTGATATTCTTCCTCTCCCAAGAGCTCATTCAGAGGGTGGAGCAGCATCACGGTTTGACCGTTAACCAGATGGTGATCCAGTGTTATTTCCTCTCGTTGTGAATCAGAGACTCGCTCTAATCTAACCAGAACAGGAGAGATGATACTTGGATCAAGCTCTTCATCCCAGGCTACAGTGATCACGGGACGAACTTCAACTCCTGTTTGACCCAGGGCCGGATAGGTTTCAGCCACAACAGGGGGCGCAAGATCCAGGGCAGCTGTTCGAAAATTAAGAGTCCAGGCATCCCCACCGATTCCATCCTGATTACCGTCAAGTTGATGACCACCGAGATCAGTTGCTGTTCCGGCAATGGTGATAGTGTAATCAGTGAGTGCTTCCAGGGTGTCGGCTAGCCGAAAAGTCATCCGCTTATCACCTTGAGTAAAAGAAAAAGTGCCGTCCATGTGGGGCTCAATTGAAAAGGCCGCTTCCAACGATTCAGTATCCATGGTACGTGAAAAATCCATCTGGGGACGGAACCATGCAACAAAATTGGTATCACCTTCCATAGGGTTTGATCCCAGAACCATGGGGGGCGTATCGGGATAAAGCGCGATATCAAGATAGGTCACAAAATCAGGTGAGAGGGCTGCGACCTGCAAAGTATCGGAATAATAGTCTTCGGCAGTGATGATGACCTCAAAACTGGAATCCGGCAATTCCTCAAAGAAATAGAACCCGTTATGGAATGCATCTGGATTGGAGCTGTACTGATTGAAAAGAGACTCATAAGTATCAGTGGTATAGGTCTGTCCGTTTACCTGGACAGTAGCCCCATTGACCCGTATGCCTGTTTCAGCATCTGTGATGATTCCGGCCAGGAGACCTGGGAAGGGTCGATCGATGCTAAAATTATCCAAAATCGTCCAGAACATACTGTAGGCCATCATCCGCTTATACTCTTCGTTCATGTCCAATTGATTTTGTAATGGGTTTGAATGATACCCCTGCTCGCTCAGCTCGCTGGGCATGGTTGTATTTCGATTTACATACAGGTAAGGACCGGGCCAGCTGGCATCACAGGCACCTGTATAGGAATAAAAGGAACAATCACCCCGAGAACCAATGGATGGGATTCGCATGACATCTGAAAGCAGCTCGATCATGATATCACTCATCGCTTCACCTCCTACTGGTGGATCGGGGGTACCATTGTAAAGCTCTCCCCAGAGCAGGAGTACGTTGTTGTGAGAAGGTGATCCAGCATTTGAATGAATAGAGTGATACCAGGCAGCGCCGCGATTATTAGCATCTTGAGTTCGCTCATAGAGATCCACTTGAACATTATCGTTGTATCTGGATGACCAGACCGTATCGATATCAGTCTGAGTTAATAGAATCTCTCTCAGGTTCAGAGCTGTTCGCAGGGCTTCCTCGGCTTCGGAATAACCACAAACACCCATGTTTTCCGTTTGACTGTGTCCTGGATCCAGAAAGATATTCCAACCAGCCAAGCCGGTAATTTGGGCATTCAGCATGACGACCGTTAGCAGCAGAAAGACTATTATTTTTTGCATGATCACCTCCACTCCACTTGCTGCACAAAGAGCTGGCCACGTCCCTCGGTATCAAATACGATCCAGCTCCCATCGGGGGACCAGTGAGGGTGCATTTCTAATTGATTTGACGTATTTGTAATGTTTTTACGAGCAGTTCCGTCTGCTTTAACAAGGTATAGATCTGAGTTTAAAATGGCGTGACCATCATCTTCTGTAAACATAAAAACGATCCATTCACCATCAGGGGCCCATGAAGGAGCAATTCCGGATCCAAGGCTATGGCGTTCGTTACCGTCGCTGTTTGCGATCCACAGGTGTTGGCCAGATGTTGAGTAAACAATTCGTGAGCCATCAGGGGAAACAGCATAACTGGTTACCCGTCCCTGGTCTGTAAATACAGCATTTTCTTCGGCTTTAGCTGTAGCGATCCGGATTATTTGGCTATTCTTTACGTAGAGTAGAGCTTCGTTAAGACTTTCGTGATTTTTGTTATCTGTGCTGAAGCTTTCGAAGGTTTCTGAATTGGTCAGATAGATGTGGGAGTCATTGCTTGACCAAAGAGGCGTTCCTGACATTCTCGTCCTGGGTTCGCTGAGGATTTCTACGGTACCATCATCCAGGTTATAGCTTACCAGAGTATTTGTCCGACGTTTATTCTCGTAGCTTGAGATTCGCGAAGCGATTCGGGTGCCAGCATGGGACCAGGCAAAACCGTAACCTGCTGAATAAGCATTGCTGATTTGATGAGAATTGCCAGTTGGGAAATCAATGAGATAGAGTCCAGTATAACTGGGACCCGCTGCAGCAACCTGGTCTCCTGCAGGTGACCATTGGGGCGCCATATAAAATTCCCCTGGCATACTCAATGCAATTGGTTCGCCCTTGGGAAAGGCTTCCTCGCCCCATGAAAAGCTGGCAAGACCCAATAGTAAAAGTGTGATTAACCTCGAATGTCGTAGCATCATTATCTCCACAAAAAACTTTCGCAGCACTCTCGTGCGAGTTAGTAAAATATCTGTCCAAACTTAGTCGACTTACCAGGGCTCTCAAACATTAATAACCTAACGAATGTTGATCTACATGAGATGATTCCAGGAGAGCAGGGGTGACGGGCCAGAAAAAAGTCCTCCCCTGGGGGAGGTGCCCGGAGGGCGGAGGGGGTTTGCATCCCCTATAGGTGGTCACCGGGCTCACTACGATGTAGTTTCACAGGGGATGAAAAAGGACTAACTCAGTAGCCGGATTACCTCATCATCGCTGAAGGGAAAGCGACCTTCCTGCTTTTTAGAAAAGACCAGCACATCATCTTTCCAGACATTATAAGCACCTCCGCCAGAAGGTAAAATGGTCATGGTCTCCACATCATTGCCAAATTTATAAAGAATTCCGGCAACCAAACTGGTTGCTCTGGGTAGATAGTTTCAGGTAACGCAGTATTCGACTTTGATTTTCACAGGCTTCTCCTTTGCTGGGTTAAACTAAAACGGGAACTGCTATTGACAACTATTCAAAAGACTAATAAAGCCTAAACCAGCATTTACCCCATGCTTCAGCATGGGGACCAAGGAACTTCAAGAAAAAGAGGGCTTTAGCCCAAAGTGTTAGCTCTATAATTGGGCTAAAGCCCTAAAATCTTAGTAGTTTGTCAAATCCCCAGGCTGAAGAGGCTGTGTGAAAACGGGTTGAGACCCGTTTTCACACAG
>JAOZSM010000142.1 GCA_029939675.1 Fidelibacterota bacterium | reverse complement strand
AATTCGGTTTTAAGCTTTTTTGATCTATCAAGGGCCTTTTGACCTTTAGTGGCAGTGCCTAAAACCTCAATATCTGGATGCTCAAGTAGGAGGTCGCTAAGAATTTTCCGATAAACGACGGTATCATCAACAACTAAGGCTCTTAATTTACGAGTCAAATTCATACTCCACAGTTATCAAACATAATACGAAGCGCATCAGTTGGCGGGAGTGAGTACGGAATTAATGTCGGATTTGCCGCTGGTTTGCTTAGTTATCAAATTTTGCAACCATTTCGCCAAGTTCATCACCAGTGCTCCTGATGGTATCGGAAGTTATTTTGAGGGTTTCGCTGGTTTTCTGGACAGTGTGGATATCATTATTTACGACAGAAATATTTTGAGCAATTTCCCGGGAAGCTTCAGCGGCCTGTCCAACATTATTCACGATATCATTCATCCCGGCTGATGCCATTCCAATATTTCCGGCAATATCCTGAGTGGTGACATTCTGCTCTTCAACAGCCGTAGCAATGGTATTCACGATATCATTTACTTTGTCGATTACTGTTGAGATAGAACCAATTTCCGCTATGGTTCCGTCAGTTCCAGATTGGATAGCTTCAATTTTCTCCGAAATATCAGCAGTAGCATTATTGGTCTGTTTGGCTAGTTCTTTGACCTCATTTGCCACAACTGCAAACCCTTTGCCGGCTTCTCCTGCTCGGGCTGCCTCAATGGTAGCATTCAGAGCTAACAGTTTGGTCTGCTCAGCGATCTCAATAATAGTTTCGGTTACTTTACTGATTTCTCTTGCTGAGATACCCAGTTGGTCAACTCGCTCACTGGCGGTAGCTACACTTTGGACAGCTTCAGCCGTAATCTCACGAGCTTGTTCTGCATTTTGAGCGATCTCAGATACAGTGGATGTCATTTCCTCGGTAGCACTGGCAACAGAGTTCATGTTTTCCTGTGAGTCTTGCGAGGATTGGGCTATGGAATCCATGTTGGTACTCATCTCTTCCGCCGCAGCTGCCACCATATTGGACTGATCAACAATATTGCTGGAGCGATCAGACAACTGGCTGGAAACACTGGTCAGATCTGAAACGATGGTTCCCAGTCCCTCAGTTTCGGTTCGAACCCCTTTTTGGATAATCTTTTGATTGTCATCGTTCTTTTGGAGTTTTTCTAAGAACTGGTTAAAAGAACGGGCTAATGTCCCCAGTTCATCATCAGTATTTACTGGAAGTCGATCTGCCAGATTCGCCTGGCCGGAAGCCATATCAGCAGTTACGGCATTCAAGTTCTTTAACTGGCTGGAGATCATATTTAAAATAATAAAGCCAAAGTAGATGATGATAATGGCCATGAATATTGCAGCGTAGATCAGGTTTGTCATCGTTGCTTGTGACGCTTCCAGGATCTCACTTGAATGTTCTACCAGGGTTTTTGCCTGATAATCCTCAACTTGCTTTAAAATGTCTATGCGTCTTGTGGTTGTGGCGAATGTTTCAGTACCCTTATATCCAAACCTGCCAGCTTTGCTTTTTTCCAATAAGATCGTTCTGATCTTTACAACATCGGCATTTTCAGGACCACTCATTTTTTGTTGATAAAAATTGCTGACATCCGCATCAGCCTGATAGGCAAAGTTATTTAGAAGAGCTGCCTGGCCTTTCCAGACCATCATCCACTTCTCAAAAGTTGCCAGGTCAATGGCGACGTTTGCCGCACATATTCCAGACATGAGGGCTCGTTCAATACCAGCATATTCTTTAGCAGATATAAAATTGATCATTGCAGTAGCAGATGTGAGTAGATCCTTGTGTTTGGCCAACAAACCAGCCTGTTGAAAAGACTCAACCATCAAACTATTTATCCCAGTGTAGTATTTAACAATATCTGATTTTGAGATAGTCAAAGCATTAACGGCATTTCGTTTTGAGTTTATCTCGGTTAGGCGACGTTTAAACAGAGATAGATCGTCTTTAAATTTCTGGCTATAATCATCAGCATTAAAAGTTTCCTGGAAACTATTAAAACTAGCTAGAGCAGCGTCAGTGTCTCGCTTCTGAACCTCGATTTCGTTACGCATCTGAGTTCCTTTGCTGCTGATCACTACCGCACTGGCACCCCGTTCTTTTTGAAGCTCATGTAATAGGCTGCTGGTGTTAACCACATATTCAACCAGTGAGTTAACTTTTTTAGTAACTTCCAAATCACGGGACTTCTCACTGAGCACCATTGTTAATGACACAAAGGCAGCTAAACTGGGCACAATGATCAGCGCTAAAATTTTAGTGGAGATTTTAAACCGGTCCAGTAGTCCAAATCCATTACCAAGTCGGGTTGTAAAATTATTACTCATGAGGATATCTCCTTTTTAAGTGTTTTGCTTATCATGTAAAGTGAACCAAGAATTTGTGGAGCTATTTCCGGAATTTTGTACTTTATTGAAATAATCCATTAATGATCCAGTTCTGTTTATACTTTTAGTAAATTCTGGAGATCCAGTATGGATATCAAGGCATCATCCGTTTTAAGAATACCTGAAAAATATTCACTGGTGATTCCCGAAATGTTTGATAAGGGTGGTTCGATCAGTTTGGGGTCTGCAGTTACTATATCATCGATACGATCAACCAATAGACCAATGTTTTCTCCCCGGGATTCTACAATCACAACCCGCATATTTTCATTTAGCTCGTCTGGCTTGATACCAAATTTCTGCCGAAGATCAATCACCGTAACTATCTCACCGCGTAGGTTGATGATTCCCCGTACATAGTCCGGAGCACCGAAGGTCGCTGTTATATCAATGTGTTTGTTGATCTCCTTAACATCAGCGATATCAAGGCCACAAGCAATATTAGCGACCTGGAAAATGGTTAATTCCTTGGCCGAGTTGGTTTGAGTTGTGTTCATAACTTAGTCCGATGTTTTCATTAAAAGCATTTGACAACAGTTCACAAAGCCCGCAGAGATTGTCTTGGTTTGGTCATTATTACTCATCAGTTTTTTTATTTTTAATTGCCTCTACCATGTTCTAGATAATGCTCAACCTTTTCGATCAATTGTTCGCGATCCAGCTTGACCAGGTATTCATCCAGGCCAGCATCAAAACCTCGGCGCTCAGCCATTTCTCCGGCGACAGATGTGCAGGCTAAAATGGGCATGGTCTCCAACCCGGGTTTCTGGCGTAGCGTTTTTGTCATTTCCACACCATCCATATTGGGCATTTCAATATCGGTCAGGATTAAGCTGATCTCATGGGCATGTTCTTCATAAACGCTGATACCTTCCAAGCCGTCTTCTGCTTCAAGAATCTCATAACCGGCATCATTGAGCACAGACTTGAAGTGACTTCTAAAAAACTCTGAATCCTCCACTACCAGGATATATGAATGGTCTGAAATTTCTGCTTCAGATGTCGAACTGGACATAGGGGCATCCCGTACCATTGGGGCTGCTTGAGGTTCTGGAGTAACCAAGCCATACAAATCCAATAGCATGGTGGTTTGCTCCATGATTCGGGCTGATCCAAGAATCCCATGTTGACGAAATGTTTGACTGTCGATCTCAACGGAAATGTCGATGGCATCAACAATTCCTGATACGAGCACTCCTACCTCTCGACCGCCCTGCTGAAAAACGATGACATACGGCCATTCTACATCATCAATAGCTCCAACATTGGCAGTGTCCTCAATTCTAAAAAGTAGCAGATTGGCCCCTCTGTATTTGATGGAGAGGTGTCCACCAGGTGATTCGATCTCATGCCTATTGATCTTTTCAATTCGGGAAACCAAGCCCAGGGGAATGGCGAAATACTCTGTCGCTGCGTTTCTAACCACCAACAGGGATTGAGCGTGTTTGTTGGTTGCCACTTTTTTAGCTATGATCTTATCCTTGGCTGTATCCCTTAGTGATTTGAGTGACATGATCTTACTGATTCCAACAATATCGAGAATAAGGACCGACTTCCCATCTCCCAGAATCGTCGCACCGGCATAGGCCTGCACCTCACGGAGATGATACCCCAGCGGTTTTACTACGATCTCTTCAGAGTCCAGTAGCTCATCAACTACCAAACCGTAATTCAAATTACCGGCATTCACTACAATGATATTTACAGCACTCTGGAGTGATTCACGTCGATCCCGTGACTCAAATCGGTTTTCAGCATCCTGTGTTTCTGTTTCTCCTTCATCAATAAAGTCATCGATTGCTTTTGAACGCCGATCGTGAATGATTTCACGCTTGTCTTCAATCATATTGCCCGTTGAATCTGTGAACATTTTGGGTAAGCCTAAGACTTCACTAAGACGCAGGAGGGGGAGCAACTCATTGCGAAGTCGGATTACGCTGGCATTGTCCACCTGCTCAATCCGCTTTTTAACCAGCTCTGGCGGAATTCTAACCAGCTCCACCAAATTTACCTGCGGAATTGTATATCTTTCTTTACCACTCACTACGATCAAGCTGGGGATAATGGCCAGAGTCAGGGGTAGCTTCACTCTAATGGTGGTCCCCACTCCGACCATAGATTCAATATCAATGGTACCTCCCAGTTTGGTGAGATTGGAGTTAACCACATCCATACCTACACCCCGCCCGGAAATATCAGTTATTTCTTTAGCCAATGAAAAGCCAGGCTTGAGAATTAATTTAACCAATTCACTATCAGGCATCTCTGCTAGTTCATCTTGTGTCAGCCATTCCTTTTCCAGAGCTTTCTCGGCGATGCGCTGAGGGTCAATACCACCCCCATCATCTTTGATCTCTATGATCACTTGTCCAGCTTCATGGTAAGCGTTTAGTTTTATTTGAGCTGGTAGTGTTTTCCCTGCCTGTCGACGGATATCAGGCATCTCGATGCCATGATCAACAGAGTTTCTGACTAAATGAGTCATAGGATCAGCAATGGATTCAATGATGGTCTTGTCCATTTCAACATCTTTACCATCAATCTCCAATTCGATCTCTTTGCTCAGATCTTTGGACATATCGTGGACGATTCGTTTGAATTTGTTGAATACGGTTCCAATGGGCTGCATGCGAGTGTTCATGATCGCCGTTTGCAATTCGGAGGTTACCAAATCGACTCTCTGGCTGGCCTTTTCAATCTGCTCCAGGTCATTTTGTCCAATGGACTGGAGTAATTGATTCCGGGTGAGAACCAGTTCGCCGGCCAAAGTCATGAGCTCATCCAGAACCTTGATGTTCACACGCAGACTACCGATTTGAGTCGAGGCACTTTTAGTCGTTTTTGCTTTGGCTACCTTGGCTTTTTTTGCCACTGGTGCAGCAACAGGCTTGGGCTGTTCCTTGACAGGGGCAGGGACAGGTTCAGGTTTGGGAGGGGGGGGCGGATTGGTAGCTTCCTCAGCAGTTACAGGATCAGTGATAGGCTGTAAATTATTATCGCTATCAAGTCTAAAGATTCGGTCTGCCGGTAATTCCATAATGGAATCAATAATATCTGGTCCTATAATGGTTGCAAACAAGACGCACATGGGCAGGATAATGTCATCATCCATAGATTCAAGCGTACCGATACTGGCGGGGTTCAGCCGTTGACCAATGATGGTTCCCGTGTCTTCCAACTCTTTGACAAATTCAAGGAAATTACGACCCTTATGCTCGATATCCCGCACCATATCAAAGGTGGCATAATATATTTCGTGGCCACCTTTTTGATACTGCTCCAGCTCCTGAAGGGATAGGTCCAGAGTCTCATCGTGCCCGGGAATTTTTATGTGGACCATCCCATCATTCTCAACCTGATCATCCTCATCATCTGACAGGCTATCATCTAACTGTTGCAGCACATCAGCAATTTCTATCTCATTGCTGCCAACTGCATTTTCCAGTAGATGCGACAGGCGATCTGTTCCTGAAAGCAGGACGCTGATAATGTCTCCTGTGGGAATAAGTTCTTTATTTCGAATAAGATTGAGGATGTTTTCCATCTTATGGGATAGTTCTTTGATGTTGGTGAGACCGACAAACCCGGCACCACCTTTGATGGAATGGATAGCTCGAAAAACTTTATTAACCAGATCATCATCAATGTTTTCCCCGGCTTCTTCAATATCAAGGAAATCGGTTTCAAGACCGCTGATATTGTCGGTTGACTCTTCTAGAAATAATTCTAGAATTTCATCATTTTCAATGGGAACCACGTTTTCCTCCGCAGTATTTCGTGGATGCCATAATATCCAATTTATTGAAGCTGTTGACTTTTCTAGATTGTGTCTGGAAGCCCCAAATAAAAAATGCGCAACCAGAGATGCTAGTTGGACTTAAAATTTGGAAGTTAGGTTCAAGTATCATTTTATAATCACATCGTGTGATAGGGTCAACTGATATTCAGAAACTCGATGATCCTCATATTTGAAAAGAGTCTGGTTAGATCTTCTGAAAGATTGACAATACTAAAATCTCCATCAGATTGTCGGACACTATTTCGAGTTGCAACCAGAACACCGATCCCAAGTGAATCGATCATAGTTACTTTTTGTAGATCCAGTTTGATTTGCAATTGACCACTTCCGATCAATTTTGAAAATTCCTTTTTCAGTTCATAAGTGGCATTACCCACAATATCTGATTCAGGTGTAATAACAATGGGCTTCGTGCTCATGGTGCGCTCTCCAGTTATAATTTTCATGAATGATACCGCTATTAAAACAATTACGGGTATCACGTAGCTCGGATTTTAGTTCAATACATATGCCATCTGTTGCCTCCTTCAGAATATCGTCGACAATCTGGCAATCTTAAGTGCAAAGACAGGTTTGGGTTAGGATAACACTCGGTCCGGAATGCGCAAAAGATGCTGGATGACAGGAAATAATTTCCGTTAGGAATTGATTGTTAGGAATGAATGCAAGTACAGTTTTCTTAGCACACGTCCATGTCTGTTAAATCGATCTTATCATATTCAATCGCAACATGATAAAGTGACAATACAGAAACCCACTCTGTGCCGTTAGTTTTTTGATAAATGCTAATTAATGTCTGTCTATAAACTCCAGTTTCTGTATTAGATTCACAGATCGTCATCCCGAGCGGAGTCGAGGGGCTATGATCTTGTATCACAGTCTGTTATCCCTCGACGGAGCCTGTGCAGAGCGGAGCCGAAGTGCTCGGGATGACGGCTAAGAAACAACAAGTAAAACATCGAAAAAAGACATCAAGGACAGACACTAATTAAAGCGGTTCAAGCCCCAATATCTTTAGTTGCTCATGCAGCTTTTGTTTATCAACCGGTTTGGTAAGGTAGGCTTCGGCTCCTGATTTAAAGGCTCCCATCACATTTTTCCCATCACTCAGAGCAGTGGTCATAATAATGCGAGCTGAATCCGGGTACTGAATATTTTGGCCTATTTCGATTTCACGAATTTTGGTGAGGGCAGTTTGACCATCCATCTCCGGCATCATAATATCCAGGCAGACCAATTCGTAAGGCTCTTCTTTCCGGATAGCCTCAGCAAATGCTGCAACCACTTCCTTGCCGTTCACCGCGACATCGGCATCACCATAGGGTTTCAGATACTGTTGTAAGACCTTGCGGCTGATAAAATCATCTTCAGCAATTAAAATTTTCATAAAAATTTCCCTTCGTTATTTAGTATCATTTGCCATATATCCATAAGTCCCCGTTTCCTGCTACCTGCTTACCATAAAGCCCTTGACGGCAATGAAGTAAAAAGCTTTTAACCACAGAGGTCACAGAGCTCACTGAGATAATATTTGCTTTCATGGTACCAGTAACACACTTTCTACTTTCTACTTTCTACTTTCTACTTTCTACTTTCTACTTTCTACTT